>CAYTYA010000035.1:0-7068 GCA_964442015.1 uncultured bacterium | reverse complement strand
ACCGTAAAATGAAAATAATCTGTTTCAACAAAACCAGATTCTTGATCACTATATTTATTAATTATATACTCACCTAATAGAAGACCATTTTCGGACAATTTGATACTATATGTTATATTTTTTTCTTCTTTAGGCCTAGTGTAAACCCTGACCTTCAAGGGACCCGAGATTTTAAATTGATGTTCTGTACGATTATCCTCATCTATGTTATTATCCTCATCTATGTTGAGGCCATAATATTCAAATGGATCCCCTGTGTCTTCAGAATCAATGAAATATAAAATTGGATGATCTATTGTTTGTATGAATGCTTTCTCACCTTTTTTCCGTTTTTCTTTTTGGTGTTGTATTACTTCCACATTTAAACGAATATATATATTTTCATAATCTCTACCTAACCTACTATCATTAATATGCTTAATAACAAAATCAATTGTATCATCTTCAGCTCTGGCTGAAGTAGGTAAATCTATATCAAAGAACCATCTGCCCGCTTGACTAATTCCCTCATTCTTCTTAATTTGTTCATATGTAAAATTTTTATCAATTCTTTTTCTAAATTTCAAATCGGTTTCTTTGGGGTTACCACTCATATAATCCGTAATCTTTATTCCAAAATTAATCCATTTACTTGATGATATAATCTTATTTGCCCTAGCACGAATTTTTATTCTAACTTTTTTTTCTTGACCAACATTATTATCAATATTTTTTCTCTTAATGATTTGGCTGTAGGTCAGGCTATCTAAAGGTAGTTTATGATAATATTTTTCATTTCCTTTATATAAAAATATCATTGTATCAGGTATATCTGGCGTAATAGGATCGAATGGTTTTCCATTTATTATAGCTACAATGAGAAAATAGATGATATAGAAGAAGGGGTAATTATGTATTTTATAAAATTGTTTCTGGATCACTAGACAGCATTCTCTTATTTATTTCTTTGTAACTATAAACCCCAATAATAATAATATTTAGTATTGATAATACTAATGCAATAATTACATTTTTTTTATCATATTTTAATTCTCTAGAATAAATACCGGGAGTTGATTCTGTTGTAAAATTTCGATTTTTATGAGGCCAAGGGAGATTATAGACTCTTGCAAAATATTGCAAATTATCAATATTGAAGATAGGAATCTCTGTGTTTAAAAAAGTATAAAACACTTCTTCTTCTAATTTATAATTATGTTTTTTATTTTTAAACCTACCATCTATTTCTGATTTAATTGGCGAAAATACTTGATCAATCTTAATAGAATTGATTCTATCATCTTTTGATTTATTATATCTAATGGCGTCTCTAATATCTATACTATGAGGGCTTGTAAAATTCCCACCTACATTAATATAAACATCTATATCTCTATCTAATTTTTCAGCCTCTTGTTTGTAAAATTCTATATGCTCATCATGTGTACTAATTATTAAACTGGTATCTTTAATATTGCGTGTAATAATACGATTAAATACTTTTTTAGCACCAACACGTCCTTCAAATGCCTTTCGGTCTGCAGCACTATATGAGTACATAGCAGTATCAATATGAAAAATATCTGATTCATCTAATATAAATTGCATATCTTTCCAGGAAAATAAAGTGTCCGTTGCACCAAATCTTGATGCGCCAATAGATGAAACAACTCTTGTATTAATTTTAAGCGTTTCACATGCTGATAAGACCGCAATATTTGCCCCAGGATATGATCCCGTAAACGCTATGGCAGCCACACTTCCACTATCAAGCCCTAATGAAATAAACTCATCAGTTAATACGGCTGCTAAATCAGGATTTAATGCAGACAATTTTGATTTGAAATTATTCCAATCATTTTCATCCTTTTCACACAGACTATTACCTTCTGTGCCTTCACCATCGTCCCAGACTTTATTACCCTGCGTACCACTTTCATTGCTTACTATATCATAATTATCTCCATTGGGATCATCTGCATCACAACTGGGGCATCTTTTGTTTTCCTTCAACCAAGAGTCATCTTTTTCATCCCACCATTTTTTACCACATATAACTGATGAATCTTGTTCTCCTGGATACAAATATGTATAATATAAAAAATTGTCGGAATCTAATTCTAAATGTTTTAGTACCTCATTATAATTAAGAGTATCCGGATTGCTATTCGAATAACTTTTTAGCTCTATACACCCATTCTCTCTATCATCTAACAAACCATCTGAACCAGCATCATAAAAATTATCTCCATGAAGGTCAATAATAGTATCAAGCGTAGTATAACATAAATTCTTACCCTTATCATTTAGTCTCTCAAATCCATCTTTACATTTATCTTCTCCATAATCATAACATTCAATACAGCCATAGCTATTATAACCATATGGGTCTTTTGAGCATTCATCTTTATCAAAAATTATATCATTAGATTCTGTCAAAATAAAATCTGTTGAGTCTGTACCCAATAGTTTATATCCAAATGATTTTCCAATTGACTTATATTCAAAATTTTCATCTTTATAACTTTCCAAAACATCAATTGCATCTTTCATCAAATTAGCGGCCATAACCATTTCATTAAAGTTATTATATTTTTCATCTTCTCTATGCAATGTCAATATAATCATTAAAATATTAAATAGAGCCATTAAAACTAATATATATGTTTTTTGAATTTGAGGTCTAAACAAACTCTATACCACCTGATCAAAAAATATTAAAAATAATATCAGAAAGACAATACTTGAAGTAATCATTATGGTGGATATGGTTCTAATAATACCCTGTCTATCCATCCAACTTGCAATCAGTCCAGGAATAATATAACCAACAATATATATACCTTTAATGTTCTCAATAAAATCAATTTCCGATTTTTGAATAAAAGGAAAACCTATTAGAAAGCCTATAATTAAGCAAAGGACTAATCTTCTTTTTCCATAGATTAGTATAAATTTTGAAAGAAATTTGATTATTCCAATTGTAATAATACTTACTATAAATGTAAGGACTATATCATATGGAGTAAACATACTAAGCCCTATATACCCTGGCACAATAAGGCCCCCAGCAGTGATACCCAGAGTTTCAGTTAAGAATAAACTAATAAACATGCCTATACCAATTGCAATTGGTATAGCCTCTGGGATTGTATCAAACATTTTTTCTAAATCCTTTTAAATCTTGAATAAAATTCTCACCCCATCCCACCATATTCCCAATTCCTATGATGTAATAATTATCTAATTTAGAAAATTCTGCCACCATTTCTTTTATTCCAATTTTATAAGATAATTGAACAGTTTTTATTTGAGGGTTCTTTTGTTTATAATCATGAAACGTTGATCCCAAATTTTCACCTCTTACAATAAGAAAATCCGGTTTTATTTGAGTATATATTAAGCTAAGTAATTGATCTGTTCTATACCTTCTATCATCCCGAGTATTCAGAAAAATACAGGAAGGAGAATCCTGAATTTTTTCTTGAAGCTGATTCCAAATATCTAATGTAGAAGTTGGATCATTTGCAGCAAAAACATTAATAAAATAATTTTGAGTACCATTACAATCTAATTCCCATATCATCGTAGCCCCAGGATCAGGTTGAGTTTTTAACATTCCATCTAAAGCAACTTGCTCATCAACGCCATTAAGAGTACATACTTTCAATGCTAGAGCAACATTGTCTCTATGTTCAAGAAATGGAAATTGACCTATATAGTCTTTTGAAATAATTTCAGAAGATACCAAATCAAATTTAGTATTTCTTCTATCTGAAACATCGGCAAGCACATCTTGCATTTTAACTTCAGAAGTTAATAAACGACCATTAAATGGTATAGTATTAGATAAACTCATGGCATTATCATGCAGAGTGGTTCCCATTTCATCTAAATGATCCGGGCGTACATTAGTAATAACGCTCACTGTAGATTGTATCATGTTTTGTTCGGAAACCCACTGATATTGGGGATTTACAGCCATACATTCCAGGACAACCGCATCTGGTTTTTTCTTCGCAAAATTTCGCAGGAGCCGTACCTGTTCCCCAATAGATGCATCCCGTAATCGGTGGATGATTCTGTCTTTCCCCTTTTCATCAATAATTCGGGGGGCTGTACCTGTGGTTTTTGCCAACGTTTTAAGTCCGCCAGCTCGTAGCCCTGCCGCAATTAATCGGGTAACAGACGATTTCCCCCGAGATCCATTCACATGTATCCGAATTGGCAATTGAGCTAATGACAAACGGTGAAAATGAGATTCCACCAGTCCCATCCCAATTAATATGAAAAGTAAAATACCTAAGGTTAATTCTATCATGTACTTTTAATCGCCCTTGATGAGCAGGATAAATTAATAAATAATAACCATGGAATAATTAATTTAACTTTGTATTAGTTTGTAACAGATTCGGGAATAAATCTACATTTCATTACGAATGACAAGCCGGGGATGGAATGGAATAATGGATTAATGGAATGATGGACTATGAATCTTCTGAAGAATAGATATTTGGCAAAAAAAAGAAAAGGCCGATCAGAGTCTGTATTTGTCTCTTCACGACCTTTTCAAACAGTAGAAATAACTCAATAAGAACCAACTGTCCGCTACCATAAATTAGGGAGAATATTGGATAAATACAAGAAAAATAGTACCCCAGGTGGGACTCGAACCCACAGCCTACTGTTTAGCGGACAGTTGTTCTATCCAATTGAACTACTGGGGTAGCCAATTTAATATGAACAAATTTTATATTGTAAAATTAAAAATAATGATTTAGGTAACCAAAGAAAGAAAAATTTATTAATTTCTGATTATTGAGATCCCTTGTGTGAAAATGTAAAAGATTGGAAGTGGTTTCGGAGATCAATCTACATTTCATTACGAATGACAAGTCGGGGATGGAGTGGAATAATGGATTAATGGAATGATGGAATATTGGGAACAATTATTTTTATTAACCATTTTATTATAATGTTATTTCTACTCTTTTTTTCTCCCTTTATTATTTTCTTCATAATTGCTCTAATTCTTGAAATAGATATTACAAAGGGTCCAGAATCTGGCAGAAACAGAATTCATCAAAAGATATTTAAACATTTTCCCGGATTTATAATATTACTATTTTATTTTCTATATGCTTTTGCATGGGGAGAATATCATGTGGGGCATTATCATACTACCACGGTGAAGGAGTTCAGGCTTTTTCCATCAATGGATGGAGGTTCTAATTTTATTGCAACCTTAGCAATTTTCTATTTTCTTTATTCTGGGTTGTTTGTATTGTTAAATGAATACTGGTTTAAGCGGAAATTGAAGGATAAATAATAAAATTTTTTGAATTGTCACATGTGATTTACCCTGTTAATTACACAAGCACTGTGTAATATACAAGGTTAAAATGTGTCTAAACCTGTGGCACAGCTTAATCAAAATAAAGTTGGTAGAAATTTAATGATCCCCATATTTTCATAAAATACCTATGCTACAGATATAAAAATACTGATGGGGGGTCTTACTCCTTTCCCCTAACCCCTAAATCTACCTGCCGTTGTCTTTCAAATAAGATTGCTGATGTTGCAGATGATACATTAAGGGAATTCAATTTCCCCTGCATAGGAATTGTAATCAATTCATCGCAGGTTTTTACAATTACCGGGCGGATTCCTTTACCCTCACTGCCCAATACCAAAACCAATTTTCGATTATAGTCCAATTGATGCCATTGCATGGCTTTTACCGAATTTTCTACGCCAATAATCCAGAATCCCTCTTTTTTTAAGGTGCGTAATTGCTGATGCAGATTTCCACAACGGTAAATGGGCAGATGAATAAATGCACCCTGACTAACCTGTAGTACAGAATCTGTCAATTGCACGGATTGATGTTCTGGCAACAATAATCCGGTGATGTTAGCACATTCTGCTGTTCGGATAATTTGCCCTAAATTTTGCGGATCTTCCAGATTATCAATAACCAAGAGGCATTCATATTCTGTTGAATTATGGAAAGAAGGTAAGTTTTGAATAATATTTTCCTCAAAAGTCACCACAATCCCCTGGGTTCGTTTTCCGCTATATTTTTTTAAAAACTGATCTTTAGTCAATCGGTGGACTGGGAATGATTTCGTTTTTATCAATTTATGAATAATGGGTTTTCTTTCTGCCACTCCGCTTTTCATTAAATCCACTCGAATTATATTTTTCTTTTTATACTCGAGAATATTAAGACAGCCATTCAGTCCAAAAATTTGGTAAATATTTTGATTTTTTTTCTTTGGTTGTTTTCGCATAAAATCCGTTATTTAACTGAAGTAAAATTTACATCTTTTTATGGCGGAAAAACACACTACTCGTATAGATAAATGGCTCTGGGCTGTTCGTATTTTCAAAACCCGGGCAATTGCAACGGAATCCTGTGCAGGAGGAAAAGTAAAGATTGACGGTTCCGCGGTTAAAGCATCACGTAAAATTCAGTCAGGAGATGTAATACAGGTGCGGAAAGGGTTAGTAAAACATCTATATCGCGTTTTGAAAATTGCAGAAAAACGAATGAGTGCCAAACTCATCCTTGATTTTGTAGAGGACTTAAC
The DNA here is from genome assembly GCA_964442015.1 of uncultured bacterium. Lineage (GTDB taxonomy): Bacteria > Fidelibacterota > Marinisomatia > Marinisomatales > TCS55. Next base: position 496 of record CAYTYA010000035.1, on the reverse strand, counting down.
CCCTGATGATGAAAAGGCTAAATTAAAGTCCTCCCACAAACAACCCCTGCAAACCCGTGAAAAAGGACAGGGACGCCCAACCAAAAAAGAGCGGAGGGTAATGGATGAATTAAGGGAGAAGTTTTAGGTGGCAGTTTTTGGTGCTGGTTGTGAGATGCTTGTTAAATAATTTAGTTTTGGATTGACAATCAACTAACAACTAGAACCTAACGACTTAATCTAATCAATCCAAAACCAGCATTCGAACGCCAACCGAAAATACTACCCCACCACTATAATCAATTTCAGGTTCAGGGCCAACACTGTCATACCAGTTTGCAGACAAGGTTGAGGATTCATCATCCTCATTTGAATAGGTCCAGTCACCTACATTGATGCTTGCCAAACAATATTCAGCTCTAAGGAGCATATCGAATTTGGGGCTCAACATTATTTCTGACTGCAAACCAATTCGAGGACTGAAAATGGGCAGAACAACGGTATGGGTTTCACCATC
>CAYTYA010000034.1:0-15942 GCA_964442015.1 uncultured bacterium | reverse complement strand
CCTGTCTTATTTAATATATAATCGAATGCATTCGGGCATAAAATTGCAAATGAAGCCATAATTCCTCTGATTACTTATAATATTAATTATGAATTAAATTTAGCGTTCATTAATTTACATAATGTATATTAATTTACATAATGTATATTAATTAATGATCAACAAATGCGTAATAACTACTGTTTTAAATATCGCTGTAAGCGACTAAATTTTATTAACCTAAACAAAAAAGATAATGAATATGAATAAATTATTGATAGTATGGATTGTTTCTTTCAGTTATAATAGCTGGGCCAGTCCAAATCCAGTGTTTGCAGAAAATGGGATGGTTGTTTCCACTAGCCGTGAAGCTTCAATTGCAGGAATCGAGATATTGAAAAAGGGTGGAAATGCAGTTGATGCCGCTTGCGCTATAGGGTTTGCCTTAGCTGTTACCTCATCTTCAAATGGTAATATTGGTGGTGGTGGTTTCATGGTAGCACATATGGCTGATGGGACAACTTTCACTTTAGATTATAGAGAGAAAGCTCCACTAGCTGCTCATCGAGATATGTTCCTTGATTCCAATGGTAATGTTATAGATGACATGTCTCTAAGAACAAGAGCATCTTCTGGTGTTCCTGGAAGCGTTGATGGGCTTTTAAAAGCTTGGGAAAATTATGGTTCTGGTCGTTTATCATATCGAGAGATATTAGCGCCGGCAATTACTCTTGCGGAAAGAGGGTTCGAACTCAGTTATTATGAAGCAAAACGATTTAACAGTAATAAAGATTTGTTTTTAAAAAATGAAGCGGCATCTAAGATATTTATCCGTAAAGATAAAAAACCATGGAAAGCTGGAGACCGATTGATTCAAAAGGATTTGTCCAAAACATTAAAACGCATTTCCCTGAAAGGTCGAGACGGATTTTATCGTGGTAAAACAGCTGATCTTATCGTTGCAGAAATGAATAGAGGAATTGGTTTAATAACGCATGAGGATTTATTGAATTATGAATCGAAATATCGTGAACCGATTATTGGTTCATTCAATGGACATGAAATTATCACGATGGGTTTACCCAGTTCTGGGGGCGCTATCCTAATTGAAATGTTAAACATGCTTGAAAATTTTTCTTTGGCCGATATAGGTTGGAATACATCTAACTATATCCATATTCTTACTGAAGTTGAACGTCGAGCTTATGCAGATCGCGCTGAGCATCTAGGAGATTCTGATTTTTGGGACTCTCCCATTTCTATGTTAATTAGTAAACAATATGCTAAAAATCGCATGAATGATTTCTTTATGGATAAAGCAACTTCTAGCGCAGATATTTTTGCCGGTGATCCAAATGATTATGAAAGCTCAGAGACTACTCATTATTCTGTTATAGATAAAGATGGTAATGCCGTAAGTGTCACGACTACCATAAACTTAGGATATGGTAGCGGTATTGTTGTAAAGGGTGCTGGGTTTTTTCTTAATAATGAAATGGATGATTTTTCCGTTAAAGCTGGTGTACCTAATTATTTTGGATTGGTAGGGAATGATGCTAATGCTATCGAACCAAGGAAGCGCCCTTTAAGTTCGATGACCCCTTCTATCGTATTAAAAAATAATGAACCATTAATTATTCTTGGTTCTCCTGGCGGTTCAAGAATTATAACGACCGTACTGCAAACAATATTAAATGTAACCGTTCATAATATGAGCATTCAAGAAGCCGTATCGGCGCCAAGAGTTCATTCTCAATGGTTGCCAGAGGTTATTATGATTGAACCATTTAGCGTTAACAAAGATGTGAGAAAGTTATTAAAAAGAAAGGGACATAAAATATCCCCGTATGTTATTTATTCTGGAACGGAAATGATCGGTGAAATGAATGCAATATTAATTAATGAAAACGGTTATTTTGGAGGCGCAGATACTAGGGGAGAAAATACAGCTATCGGTTATTAATCACCTGATCTTCTACTAGCTGTACAAATATTGAAGAGCCAATTAGAAGAGCATTTTCATCAATATCAAAATGTGAACAATGGTGTGGTACAGATCGAAGCTCTTGATTACTTGGAGCTGATCCAACAAAGAAAAAACAACCCGGTATTTTCTGAGCGTAATAACTAAAGTCTTCCCCTCCCATAGACAAATATGGGAACCCACATCTATCCCCTACTATTTTTTTTGCAGATATCATTAATTTCTTAAAAGGTACTTCATCATTGATTGTAGGGGGATACCCTTCGGAATATGTGAAATCAATTTCAGCAGAAAAAGTTTTGGCAATTCCAGAAACAATCTCTTGCATCCTGTTTTTAATTAATTGACGATTTTCTTCTGTGTAAGATCTAGCAGTACCTTTTAAGACTATTTCATCAGCAATAACATTAAAATTATGTCCACCATTAATTTGCCCTACAGTAATGACTGTGCTTTCTAATGGGTTTGTATTTCGACTGACTATACTTTGTAATGCAGTAATTAAATGAGCAGAAACTAATATAGCATCCACTGTCCCTTGTGGTGCTGCGCCATGCCCACCTACACCTTTTATTGTTATTGAGAAAACATCTGCAGCTGCTAAAATTGGCCCCTCCTTTACTCCAACTTCTCCATATTTCTGATAATTCCATAAATGAATACCGTAAATTTCATCTACATTTTCTAAACAACCATCTTCAATCATATAACGGGCACCTCCATCACCTTCTTCAGCGGGCTGAAAAATAAAACGTACCTTCCCATTTATTTTATCCTGGAATCGTTTTAATACAGTAGCGGCTCCCAATAGCATTGCAGTGTGTCCATCATGCCCGCAAGCATGCATAATTCCTTTATTTACTGATGAATATGGAAGATTACTAGTTTCTTGAATTGGTAAAGCATCCATATCTGCTCGCAATCCAATAGTTGGACCATCGCTATTACCAATTAGATCACCAACAACACCCGTTTTCCCTATACCGTCAGATACATTAAATCCCAATTTTTTCAGATGATTTGATACTAGTTCCGCTGTTCGATGAACTTCAAATCCTAGCTCGGGGTGTTTATGGATATCACGTCTTATAGCAACTATTTCTTCTGCTATATCGTTTACTTCTGAACGTATATTTATTTCCATTTTTGTCAAATCCTTATAACAATTTCGGTTAATAAATTGGCAAAATCATCCTCTACCTGCGAAGAGACGTGGATTACTTCTTCATGAGAAAGAGGTTTGTTTGTAATCCCAGCTGCATAATTTGTTATTGTAGAGATTGCTAAAATCTTCATATCTAATTCTGCCGCTTGTTGAATTTCTGGAACTGTGCTCATTCCCACCGCTTGTCCACCAATTGATTGAATAAAAGAAACTTCATCTGGGGTTTCATATGCAGGACCCAGCGTCCAACAATAAGTTCCTTTTGAAATAGGAATTCCAATTTTTTCAGCACTACGAAAAGCTATTTGCATAAAGGAACGATCATGAAAATTTTTACTATTTTGTTTTTTCGGTATAGATACACTTTCACGAAATGTACAATCCATATGACTATCAAGAATCATCATCTGTCCAGGCGGAAGGTTTAAACTAAGCGATCCTGCTGCATTTGTAATGATTAATTTTTTCACTCCTAATGAATGAAATAATTTTATAGGCAAAGTTATTGTTTCCATATCGTAACCTTCATAATAGTGAAATCTTCCTTTTGCAACTATCAATGAAATATCTCTAATAGTGCCAATGGATAATTCCCCACTATGTCCTTTTACAGTTGAAAGAGGATAACCTGGAATATCGCTGTATGAAATATTAATCAAATCATCTAGTCTATCACCAAATGCTCCCATCCCAGAACCAAGTATAATAGCAGTATCACCGTTAAATAGTGCTTTTGAAAGAATATAATCTTTCATTGTTGATATATGATATTTTGGTATGGTTTTCAAGATTCAAATACGGCAAGTTGACCGCATCCACTATTTATATCTGTTCCTTTGCTCCATCTAACTGTAACAACAAATTTTGAATTGTTGATTTGATTTACAAATTTATTAATTCTTTGCTCTGAAGGTCTTTTAAATGGCCCCTCAATTTCATTATAAGGAATTACATTTACTTTACAAGGTAAATCACCGATTAAATCAATCAACCTATCAGCATCTGAAATAGAATCATTCACATTTGATAATAATACATATTCAAAGGTTACTAATCTTTTTGTTTTTTTATAGTTATACCATACAGCTTTAATTAAATCATTTATAGAATGCTTTTTGGAAATTGGCATAATTTGAAGACGTTGACTCTGATAAGAACTATTTAAACTAATAGCCAGTTTAAATTTATGCCCTTCTTCACTATACCGTTTAATCTTTGGAACAATCCCGACTGTAGATATTGTGATTCTTTTTGAGCTTAAATTAATTCCATCCCTATGGTTAAATAATATAGCTGCATTTATCACTTGTTGATAATTTAAAAAGGGTTCTCCCATACCCATAAAAACTATATTTGTTATTTGTTTATCAATAGAATTACTTATTAATAAATATTGGTCAATAATTTCACCAGCTGTAAGATTTTTTATAAAACCCATTTTTGCTGTAGCGCAAAACTTACAATCTACTGCACAACCAACTTGAGTACTTACGCATAGAGTAACGCGTTTATCTTCATACATAAGAACAGATTCAATCTTTTCTCCAGTGGATAGCTTAAATAAATATTTCTGTGTTAATTCAGAATTAGATCCGGTTTTTTTAATTAATGATAAAGGATGTAGAACATATTTATCTAATAGTATATCCCTATATATAATTGGTAGAGTTTTTATATTACTAAAGGAATCAGTTTGCTGTTTATATACTGAATTAAACAATTGTTTTCCTCGAAATCGCGATTGATCAAATTCTTCTGAAAGATTTTCCAATTCAGCAAGACTCATACCAATAATCTGGTTATTTTGTCTTTTAATTATTTCAGACATATAACATAATATCTTTTAAAAAGTATACTGTAACAAGACAATAACATTGTTTCCTGATAGGCGTCCATTTAATTTTGACCCTTTCTGAATCTTAGCAACATAACAAATGGAAATCATATGGATAAAATGTCAGATATAAAACTAGTAAAACAACTTACAAAAACAAGGGATCAGTTCAATGTTGAAATATCAAAACGGGTATTAGGTCAACAAGAAGTGATAGATCATATTTTGATAGCATTGCTTTGTAAAGGGCACACTCTTTTAGTAGGAGTTCCAGGGCTTGCTAAAACACTGCTAATTAAATCAATCGCGGAATTGCTAGATTTAAATTTTAGTCGTATTCAATTCACTCCAGACCTAATGCCTAGTGATATAACAGGTACGGAAATTATTGAAGAAGATCAAAATTCTGGTAAAAGGGAGTTTCGGTTTTTTAAAGGACCTATTTTTGGAAATATAATTTTAGCTGATGAAATAAATAGAACACCACCTAAAACACAATCTGCTTTATTAGAAGCAATGCAAGAACACAAGGTTACAACAGCTGGTCAAACATATGTGCTAGAAGAACCTTTTTTTGTATTAGCAACTCAGAATCCCATTGAACAAGAAGGAACATACCCTCTACCAGAAGCTCAATTAGATCGATTTATGTTTAATATTAAGATTGATTACCCATCACATGAAGATGAAGTTTCAATAGTAAAATCAACCACTAGTGAAGATGATAAAATATTAAATACAATAATAAGTCGTAATGACTTAGTGCTTTATCAAGATCTTGTTCGAAGAGTGCCAATTGCGGATAATGTTGTTGAGTTTGCTGTTGAGTTAGTTTCTAAAACACGACCAAAATCTGATAAATCATCCTCAACAATTAAAGAATGGATTGATTGGGGGGCTGGTCCTAGGGCATCACAGTATTTGGTTCTTGGTGCTAAAGCAAAAGCAATATTGGATGGTAGACCTGCTCCTGAAATAGATGATATTAAAGCAATGGCTAAACCCGTACTGAGGCATCGTTTAATTACAAATTTTAATGCCGAAGCTGAGGGATTAAGTACGGATGATATTTTATTCAAACTATTAGATGAAAGCTAATTGAATGGACCCTATTGATAAGCGAAAATATTTAGAACCAGAAATGGTAGCTCGATTAAGTAATATGTCTTTACGGGCTCGTTTAGTAGTTGAAGGATATATTATTGGCCAGCATAAAAGTCCTTTTCATGGATTCAGTGTTGAGTTTGCTGAGCATAGGGCTTATGGGCCAGGAGATGAAATTCGACATGTTGATTGGAAGCTATATGGAAAAACAGACAGATATTTTGTAAAACAATATGAAGAAGAAACCAATTTGCGTGCTTATATATTATTAGACACTAGTAGATCAATGGAGTATAAAAGTAGCAAAATATCAAAACTTGATTATGGAAATTATTTATCTGCAGCTTTAGCATATCTAATGATTAATAAACAAGATGGTGTTGGATTAACATTGTTTGATAATCAAATACAAAAGTTCATCCCTCCTAGATCAAAACCTAGTCATATTAATACTATTTTAACTCATTTAGATACAATAGGATCTGGAAAAGACACAGATGTAGGTATCGTATTACATGAAATGGCAGAAAGAATTAAAAAACGGGGATTGGTAATCTTAATATCAGATCTATTTGATGAAACTGAAAATATAATTAAAGGCTTGAAACATTTCAGGCATAATAAACAAGAAATTATTGTGTTTCATATTATGGATCGAAAAGAACTTGATTTCAATTTTACTAACAGAACAAAATTTAAAGATATGGAAACAGATGAACAAATTACGACTGAACCATGGAAAATTAGAAAAATTTACCAACAATCAATTCAATCATATCAAGATGAATTGCGCCTTAGATGTAGGGAGCAAAAGATAGATTATGTCCCGTTATTTACTGATCAAAACTTAGATTTAGCTTTGAATGAATTTTTAAAGAAAAGGCAGCGCCTGGGTTAACGGATTATCCTATCTTAGAATTATCCTCCAAGAGCTTTTGCTTTATCTAAAAAGCGCTTGGATTGATCGGGCTCCCCTTGTTGCAATTTTACGCGAGACATCCCTCTATAATGTTCAGGGTTATCTGAGTCTATAGAAATTAACTCGCGATAAAATTTTTCTGCTTTTCTCCATTTTTCTGCATTTTCGAAAACTTGCGCCATTCCCATTATTGCTTCAACATCATCAGGGTTTTCATCCAAGGCATTCATGAAATTAAATTCAGCTTCTTCAAAATTATCTACTCTATTATATAAAATACCAAGATTAAAATACAGATCTGCTTTTACTTTCCTATCAGTTTCCTTATTAATCGCATCTTCATATGTTTCAATTGATTTTTCCATATTACCTGTATCATAGTAGATCTGCGCCAGGTTTCTAATAGATTTTGTATTACTAGGATCTAACTCAACTGATTTTTTAATATATGGTAATGCCTGCTCAAGTTCTTGTTTTTGCATAAAGATCTGACCGGCCGTTAAATTAATATTTGCATCATCTGGCGATAATTCAACAGCTTTAATAATATATTTTTCAGATTCTAATTGATCCCCTGCTATAAAGAGACAAGTTGATAACATTAAATATGATTGAGCTTCATCTGGGCTTATTTCAGTAGAAGTTATAAATGTATTAATTGATTTTTGCAATTCTGCATCTTTGTCAGCCGTATTACCATTTCTATAATTATTGAATTGGGCAACTCCTTTATTATATACTTCGCTCCAAAATTGTGTCCTTGCCATAGCAACAAATTCTTTTACGGTTGTTGGCTGGCCAAATATTGCTATTTTTTTATTCGGATCTATTGAAAGAGCTTTATCAAAAGACAGATTCATCATTTTCCAGTCTTTTTTCTGAAGGGCATAAATATGATAACCTAATTGACAGGGTATTTCAGGGTTTTCAGGCTCTACCGCAAGAGCTTTAACAAGGAACTCTTCAGCTTTTTCCCATTCTAGCTGTTGGATATATAATTTTGCTGATGTGTACTCTTGACTAGAACAACGAATAACTATCAAAACCAGCAATAGGTTAAGTGTTGCCATTAGATATTTTTTATTAAACATTTTACACCCCTTGGTAAATTTATTCATTAAAAACCCGTGAAATTAGGATCAGATTATAATCCTATCAAGAATTAAGGGTTGTTCTAAGATGTTCTTTTCTTTTTTCAATCTCATCAACACTAGCATTATAAACCGTATCAATACCAAAACCTTCAATCGTTAAGCTTGCAAGGGCTGAACCATTTATTATTGATTCAATCATTGTCTCACCATTTGCTAATGAAGCTGCTATCCCTCCGCCAAAAGCATCACCAGCCCCTGTAGGATCAATAACATTCTTTATAGGAAACACCCCTATTGTATCCAATTGATGCCCTGCATAAAGCTTCGCACCTTTGGATCCACATTTTATAATAATATTTTGCGGCCCCAATGCTTGCAAAACAGTACCTTGATCATCATGGTTTTTTCGTCTAGTAAATTGTTCGGCTTCAAATTCATTGATCAGCAAAACATCGCAAGAACTAATTACTTCCTTTAATTTTTCCCTTTCTGTATCAATCCATAAGTTCATTGTATCTATAATAACAAATTTTCTTTTTGTGCACTGATCAAGAACAGATAATTGCAGAGCAGGATGTATATTTGCGAGAAAAATAATAGGGACTTCTTTATTTTGTTCCGTTAAAACTGGATCAAACTCCTTAAATACTCCTAATTCAGTAAATAATGTTTGACGATTGTCCCAATCTTTAGCATACCTTCCTCCCCAGCTAAAGGTTTTTCCTTTTTTTTGCTCAAGGTTCGATAAATCAACTGTAGCTTCTTTGAATATCTTCATTCCACCTGGAGGAAAATCATCCCCTATAATACCAACTAAATGAATAGATGAGGATTTGCCAGCAGCAATAGTTGCATAAGTTGCAGAACCTCCTAAAATAGATTCTTTACGATCAGAAATAGTTTCGATTGTATCCAAACCAATCGAACCAACAATTAATGTGTTATCATTGCTCATATCCTATAGTCATATTAATAGAAATTGTTTAGATGGTCAATTCTATATTATCTTGCTATAAGGAATACCATAGAGGTATATTTTGTACTTATGAGTAGTAAAACGTTTGCCATCCTGACCGATATTCACTCCAATATATCTGCGTTGGAAACAGGTATCTCTATTATTAAGGAGAGAGGAAACATTGATCAACTAATATGTTTGGGTGATTGTTTTGCTTTAGGTCCAGCCCCAAAAGAAACTCTGGCAGCCCTAAAAGATTTAGATGATTGTATTTTTATTCGGGGAAACCATGACAGATATCTAATAGAAAAACTATGGGAAAAAGAAATGCCTTCACTTGAAGGAATGGATCCATTCGATCCAATTAATCAAGCAATAGTTGCTAATGAACAATGGACTGCGGAACAACTTGGAAAAGAAGGTGTTGATTTTGCTTTAGATATGCATGTAGCTCATAGAGAAGTTATTAATTCAATTTTAATAGAATTTACACATGCATGGTACCAACGGGATGAACAACCACCAAGTATGATAGAAATTAAAAACTGGAAAAACCATGTTCAGAATTCGCATCCTGAAGTTGAAAAGTTTGTTTTCATTCACGGGCATATTCACACGCCTAGAGTTGAAGAAGAAGATAATATTTCCATTTATTGTCAAGGTGCTACTGGCCTTCCTTTTGATGAACAGCCAAAAGGTGCAGTTGCTTTTTTAACTGTTGGGGAAACAGTTGATTGGGAAGTAGTTAGGTATGACTATGATGTGGAGGCAATGGTTAATTTACTTGAAGATAGACAACCACCATTCTATTCTAATCTTCAAAATACAGTACGGTATGCTGCAATAAAAAACGATTAGTATAATTATTGTACTTATAATATTTTTCATTAATTATAAAATATAATCAATTCTAATGCTTTATTTCGACCATAGCGCAACAACGCCTATAGATCAAGGTGTTCAATCACTAATGAGTGAATTAAATCTGACCATCTATGGAAATCCTTCTAGCACATATGATTTAGGAAGAAAGGCTAAATATGTGATTGAAATAGCAAGAAGGCAGTTTGCAGATTCAATAAACTGTGAGCCAAATGAAGTCATATTTACTGGGGGTGGAAGTGAAGCAAATAATATGATTCTTTGGAATATGATTCACAAAAAAAGAAAGCATGTGATAACATCTTCAATTGAACATCCTGCTGTTCTTTTGGTATTAAAAGAATTAGAAAAGTTAGGTGTGAAACATACAATTGTTTCTGTTGATAAAAATGGATGTGTTAATCCTGAAGATATTAAAAATAATATTACATCTGATACTGGACTAATATCGATAATGATGGCTAATAATGAAGTTGGCACTATTGAGCCTATAAAAGATATTGCGAATATTGCAAAGGAGCATGATATATTATTTCATTCTGATGCAATACAGATGCTAGGGAAATTACCTGTTGATGTAAAAAAACTAAATGTAGATATGATGAGTTTTTCAGCGCATAAATTTTACGGTCCTAAAGGTGTAGGTGCTTTATTTATAAAGAATGGAATTACTATTAAACCAATGATAATTGGTGGCAGCCAAGAAAAAAATATGCGTGCTGGCACAGAAAATGTTAGTGGAATTGCAGGCTTAGGTCTTGCAGCTGAAATTGCAAACAAATCTGCAAATGAAGATTTTTCGCATTTATTAAAATTAGAAAACCATTTTAGAAATCGTATAATAGAGAAAAATGATGATATAATTTTTAATGGGTTTGATAAAAACCATCTTCCCGGATTAATTAACCTAACAATCCCAAATATTTCCAGTGATCTTTTATTAATCCATCTAGATAAGGAAGGTATTGCAATTTCAAATGGATCTGCTTGTTCCTCAGGAACGATTAGCCCTTCACCTGTTTTAAAAGCCATGGGTATTTCTGATAAAAAGAATTTAGAATCTATTCGTGTAAGTGCAGGAAAACATAATACCATTGATGAAGTAAATAAACTGGTTGAATCAATACAATCATCAATTATTACTATTCGCAAGAATTCCTCATGAAAGAAAAAATAGTTGTAGGAATAAGCGGAGGGGTAGATAGTTCTGTAGCTGCACTTTTGCTAACAGAGCAGGGTTACGATGTTGAGTGTATCTTTATGAAAAACTGGGAAGATCAAGATGATGAAATCTGTACCTCAGCTGATGACTATAATGATGCACTGCAGGTATGTAATCTTATTGGGTTACCAATACATAGTGTAAATTTTTCAAAAGAATATTGGAATAAAGTTTTTTCTTATTTTCTTTCTGAGTACAAGGCTGGAAGAACCCCAAACCCCGATGTATTATGTAACCGTGAAATAAAATTTAAAGCCTTCCTTAATTATGCCATGAAATTAGGAGTCAATAAAATTGCTACGGGTCATTATGCAAAAATTGAATATAAAAACTCAGAATATAGACTATTGAAAGGAAAAGATAAAAATAAGGACCAGAGCTATTTTCTTTATATGCTTTCCCACGACCCTTTATCAAAAAGTGAATTTCCTCTTGGTGATTTAAACAAAAAAGATGTAAGGAATATTGCTAAAAAGGCAGGGTTGCCTACCGCAAACAAAAAAGATAGTACTGGCATCTGCTTCGTAGGTGAACAAAATTTTAAGGAGTTCCTTGAAAGATATCTCCCTGCAAACCCTGGGGAGATAATTTCATTAGATCAGAAAAAAGTGGGAACTCATTCAGGTTTAATGTATTACACTATTGGGCAAAGAAAAGGGTTAGGCATTGGCGGAGGCCATAGCAATTTATCAAGCCCTTGGTATGTAGTTGGAAAAGATATGATAAAAAATAAACTAATTGTCTGTCAAGGAAAGGACAATCCATCGCTTTATAATGAAAAGATTATTGCAACACATCTACACTGGATTTCTAATCTAAAACTAGATACTACGAAAGAATTAACTGCAAAAATTCGTTATCGGCAAAAGGATCAGTTCTGTAATATTGAAATGTTAAATAATAATTCAGCTATAGTCACCTTTCAAAAACCAGTTTTTGCTGCAGCGCCTGGTCAGTCCATAGTATTTTATAATGATGATGTATGCTTAGGCGGAGGAATAATTGAACCATATGTTAATTAATAGTAATAATATAAATAAACACGAACATTGCTATTTAATACATATTAAACCGAAATTTAGAATATGGTAATTATCCTAAAATGGATTACTTTAATAAGCTATGAATAATCAAATAAGATATTTTATTACTTTTTCTCTGCTAGTTAGCTGTCTTTCGGCTCAACTAATCTCACAATTACCAAACCAAAGCCCTGGAACAATGATAACGGGTAGCAACAGCTCTGAACCGTTACCCTTATTTGATCCTAGCAGATTTTCTATGAATCATAGTTTTTCTATGTCTGCAATGAATGTTGGTAATCAAATGATTAATGTAGCAGCCTATACAAATATGATGAATTATACATTAAATCCAAATTTACATATTGGTGCAAGTTTTAGCCTTATTCAGCCTACTGGAATGCAAAGTCCTTTAAGTTATGGTATGGATAAAACACAATTTGTATATGATGCGCATTTACGATATAAACCAACTGATAATACTTTTTTTGAATTTAGAATGTCTAATAATTCTTATAATAATGAACGAAGATACATGCAGAACTACAAACGTAATCCAAATCCATATTTTAATAATTATTACAAATAATAAATGGTTATTATATAGATAAAGAATAACAAAAAAGAATGCCTCGTAAAAAATCTTCATTTTTTAATAAAAAAAAGAAATCAAAAAAAGGTTCTCGTAAGGATTTACAAGGATCAATAATTAATTCAGCTATTGTAGTATTATCATTACTATTAGTTGCTTTTATCTTCTCCTTCACAACAAAGCAAACACATAATGGGGTCCCTATAGAGATTACTTTTCCTGATATACCTGATCAGCCTCGACTAGCTGTAGAGGTTTATGAGAAAAAACCCGTTATGGATATTGAAGTAGAAATATTAAATGGGTGTGGTGTCGCAGGGCTTGCTTCAAGAGTATCAGATCTATTGCGAGATAATAATGTTGATGTAGTTAGATCTGAAAATGCTGATAATTTTAATTATACTCAAACAATGTTAATATTGAGAAATGAAAACCTTGAAGATTTAAACTATGTTGCTAAATCGCTTGGTTTAAATCCCAATGAAGATCCTCGAGTAATACACCAGCCGGATGAAAGTCTTAGCGTTGATCTGACATTAATTCTTGGAAAAGATTTTAGTTCTATAAAATCAATCCAAACCTATATGGATAAATAATTTACTGCCCTGTCAAAAACTGATAAATCAAATTCTTCTTCGGAAATACTTGCTGAATCTATAGCAAATCTAGCTTTAGCTAAAAAAGCTGAAGATGTAATTGCTATTCATGTTGCTGAACTAACAAGTATATCTGATTATTTTGTTATTTGTTCTGCATCTACAGATGTACAAGTAAAAGCAATATCAGATGGTATTAGAAAAGGAACAGAAACTAAAGCTTGGCGAATAGAAGGATACGAACAACTGAATTGGGTATTATTAGATTATATTGATGTAATTGTACATGTGTTTCGAACAAGTGAAAGAGATTATTATCAAATAGAGAGATTATGGGCTGATGCTAAAAAAATAGAATATAATGATTGATTTTAAAGAATATATAAATGATATGATTTCTAATGCTTTAATAGAATTAGATGTTCAATCAAATGTTATAGTTGAAAAATCATCTAATCCAGATTTTGGAGATTTTTCGACTAATATTGCATTGTCACTAGCAAAACAATTAAAAAATAACCCAATAAAAATTGCGGAAAAAATTGGTGGTCTATTAAAGTATGACAATAATATTATTGCAAAATATTCTGTTTCAAAACCTGGGTTTTTAAACTTTCATATTTCAGATAATTATTACCAAAAAACTATCAAAAATATAATATCGGAATCAGAAGCATATGGAAGGACGACTTTTGGTAAAAATAAAACAGCGAATGTAGAGTTTGTTAGCGCGAACCCCACAGGGCCTTTAACAGTTGGCCATGGTCGCCAAGCTGTTTTAGGGGACACTATTGCAAATATACTAGAATGGCATCGCTATAAAGTAACTAGAGAATATTATTATAATGATGGGGGGAGACAGATGCGCATATTAGGAGAATCTGTCGCTGCCCGTTATTTTAATTTAATAGGTAAAGAATATGATTTTCCTGATGATGGATATAAGGGTGAATATATTGTATCTATTGCAAATGAAATAAAAAACGCACATGGTAAGGAATTAGAAAAAGATTCAACTGTATTTAGAAAAGAAGCGGAAAAAGTAATTTTTAATAATATTAAAAAAACACTTAACTCGATCGGGATAATTCATGATGTCTTTTCCAATGAACAAACATATTATGATAATGGTTCAATTGACACATTAGTTAAAGAACTAACCAATAAAAATCTAATATATAAATCAGATGGTGCAGTTTGGTTTAAAGCAACAGATTTGGGGTTAAAAAAAGATCGTGTTTATTATAAAAGCTCAGGGGAAGCAACATATCGACTACCAGATACTGCTTACCATCGACATAAATTAGATCGATCATTTGATTTAGTTATTGATATTTTTGGCGCAGATCATGCAGATGCTTATCCTGATGTTATAGCTGCATTAGATGCTCTTGATGTTAATACTGATCCTATAAAAGTTTTAATTCATCAATTTGTAACTTTATTAAAAAGCGGTGAAAAAGTCAAAATGTCTACTAGAAAAGCAAACTTTGTTACTTTAGATGAATTAATACATGAGGTTGGCGGTGATGTTGTTAGATATTTTTTCATTATGCGCAGTATGAATAGTCATTTGAATTTTGATCTAGATCTTGCAGCAGATCAATCAGAAAAGAATCCAGTATATTATATACAGTATGCGCATGCTAGGATTTCAAATATTATAAATAATGGCAAAGAAAATAATTTATCTATAGATGGTGAGTTTGATACATCTTTATTAATTCATAAATCTGAGATTTCATTGATTAAATCATTAAATGAATTTCCTGAAACAATGATAAAAGTTTTAGATAATCTTGAGCCTCAAGTTATAGCAAACTATTTACATACTATTGCGGCAGAATTTCACAAGTTTTATGCTAAGTGTCGTGTGATCACGGATGATATTGAATTAACAAAATCACGTCTACATTTGATCAAATCAGTAAAAATAGTATTAGGTAATGGTCTAAAGATTCTTGGTATTCAAGCACCTGAAAGAATGTAAATGAACAATTTAATTAATATAGAATTACAATATCTTGCATTGTGTCTTTCAACCCTCTTTGCTCTTGTTAATCCGTTAGGGATCACACCAATCTTTGTAGCAATGACTGACAAATATTCCAATGAAGACAAAATTAAGATTGCAAAAAAAGGAATTATTACCGGGTCGATTGTTTTAATCATATTCACATTTTTAGGCTCCATTATATTTCGATTGTATGGTATTACAATTGAAGCGTTCCAAATAATGGGTGGGATTATTTTTTTTAGAAGTGGTTTAAGAATGCTTGATGCGAAAGTTGGTCGTTCAAGGACTACTGAATCTGAAAGAGAAGAATTTAAAGAATCTGATGAAATTGCAATAAGTCCAATTGGAATTCCGCTTATAACTGGGCCAGGTGCTATTACAGGAGTGCTAATTCTATCAGGTAAAATGCCTTCGGATTATAGTCTTGCAATTCTATTGCTAGCCGTAATTATAACAATGGTTGTCTTTTATATAATATTAAGAACAGGGAATTTTCTTTCAAAAAGAATTGGACTCACAGGTATGCGTGTTATTGAGCGTATGATGGGATTAATTCTAATGGTTATTGCCGTTC
>CAYTYA010000033.1:0-17050 GCA_964442015.1 uncultured bacterium | reverse complement strand
ATAAATCACCATATATTCCATTTATATTATCTTGGCCTGATAATGATAAAGCAATATCGTATCTTTCAAAATCAATCACTGTCGGAGAACAAATTCCAAATCAAAAAGTATATTTAGCGCAAGCATTATATAAAGATGGCAGGAAAGTTGAAGCTGTTAAACTTTTAAAAGAAGTTGCAAATATGGAGCCTTCAAAAGATGATAGAGTAAGAGATTGGGAGCAGATTGCAATTGCAGAGGAATTACTTAAAGATTTTCAATAATAACTATATTGTTTAATGACTGAATTAAAAGAATCAACTGTATCATCTGAAACGGTATATGATGGTAGTTTTTTAGATGTTCGAAAAGATATTGTTAATCTACCTGATGGAAACACATCAACTCGTGAATGGATTAATCATCCTGGTGCAGCTTGCATAATTCCTATAATGCCTGATGGAAAACTTGCATTAATTAAACAGTATCGTTATCCAGTTCAATCTACAATGATTGAACTCCCTGCAGGGAAGTTAGATGTAGGAGAAAAACCAGAAGTGTGCGCTATCCGTGAGCTTGAAGAAGAAATTGGTTATTTAGCTGATAAATTAACTTTTGTAACTAAAATTCATCCTGCAATAGGTTTTGCAAATGAAGAAATGTGGATTTTTCTTGCTGAAAATCTTGTAAAAAGTCAAATAAATACAGATCATGATGAATTTGTTGAGTTAATGCCTACATCTATTGAAGATGCGGTTCGGATGGTATGGAATGGTGCAATTACGGATGTAAAAACTATTATTGGAATTCTTTGGGCAGAACGCCTTCTTTCGTAATCATTTAATTTCTTTATACATTCTCTCATGTCAAATTCTTTAACCCAGCAAATTAAGGATAAAGCAAAAAATATAGGCTTCGATAAAATAGGTATAACACAAGCAGTATCTACTAAGGAGGAAAAGGTTCGATTAGAAGATTGGTTAAAGAATAATCATCATGGATCGATGGCTTGGATGGAAAGAAGAAAAGAAGAGCGAGGAAATATATTTAATTATTTTAAGGAAGCTAAATCTGTTATATCTGTTGGTTTAAATTACTACTCTGGACATGATCAAAATGATCTTGAATCCAATAATAAATTCAGTAATTATGCTTGGGGTGAAGATTATCATCAAATAATAAAATCAAAATTGTACGAATTAGCAAAATTTATAAAATTTGAATATTCTGATATAAAAGCACTTGTTTGTGTAGATACATCACCCATTATGGAAAAAGTATGGGCCCAGCGAGCAGGATTGGGATGGCAAGGGAAGCATACAAATCTGATAACTAGAGATTATGGTAGCTGGTTATTTTTAGGAGAAATTCTTCTTGATGTCGAATTGGAATATGATGAGGAATTTATTGATGATCTTTGCGGATCCTGTACTGCATGTATTGATTCATGCCCTACCAATGCATTAGGTGATTATGAAATCTATGCTGAAAAATGTATATCATATTTTACAATTGAACATAGAGGTGAATTTACATCTAATACAGAATTACATAATTGGATCTATGGTTGTGATATTTGTCAGGAGGTGTGTCCATGGAATCAAAAATTTTCACAAGTAACTAATGATATGAATTTTTCCCCTAAAATAGAAATATTATCCTGGACGGATAAAGAATGGGAAAATATTGATGAAAATGAATTCCGTAAAATTTTTAAGGGAAGTGCTGTGAAAAGAACAAAACACGCTGGGCTATTAAGAAATATTAAAGCAAATAAATAAGGAGTTATCATGTCAAAAATTGGAATTGTCCTATCAGGTTGTGGAGTAAATGATGGATCAGAAATCCATGAAACAGTTATTACAATGCTTGAGCTAGATAAAGCGGGAGCTGAAATGATAGTAATAGCTCCGAATATTGATCAATTACATGTTATTAATCATGCGACAGGAGAAGAGATGGATGATTCAAGAAATGTATTAATTGAATCTGCTCGAATTTCTCGTGGGAATATTGAAGATATTGCTGGAATAACTTCTAAAGGTTTAGATGCATTAATTTTTCCAGGTGGTTTTGGGGTTGCAAAGAACTTATCAGATTATGCTATGGCTGGCATGGAATGCTCTGTAAACCCAGATGTTTTAAGATTATCTAGAGAAGTTCATAATGATGGGAAACCTATTGGAGTAATTTGTATTGCTCCTGCTATAATGGCAAAAATTCTTGCAGGAGAGACTGAATTAACAATTGGTTTTGATGAGCAGACTGCATCGGATATAGATGCAATGGGTGCGAAGCATGTTTTATGCCCTGTTGATGAAATTGTTGTGGATAAAGAAAAAAAAGTAGTATCTACTCCGGCTTATATGGAAGCGAAATCTATTAAAGAGGCTGCTTCTGGAATTGAGAAATTAGTAGCAGAAATACTTAAAATGATAAAGTAGGCACACACTTGAAAAAAATTGCTAAAATTGATCAAATACCATTAAATGGAAGTAAACTAATTATGGTTAATAATCAACCAATAGCATTGTTTAATCTTGATGGTAGAATTATAGCTTGGGATAACCGCTGCCCTCATAGAGGAGCTTCTTTAGCTGATAGTCATATATCTAAAGAAATTATTCAGTGCAAATCTCATCTATGGAAATTTGACGCCAAATTAGAATGCTCGGTTGACAATCATGCAATTAAGATAAAATCGTACCCTATACAATTAAAAGATGGATATGTTTATTTAGATGAAAAAACAGTTAGTTTATAAACCTGTTTCTGATACAGTTTTTTTCACTGCATCTAGTGTTTGATTCAAAGCATCCTGTTCATGGTTCTCTAATTCAAACTCTAATATTTTTTCAACTCCATTGGCTCCAATAACTGTTGGGACACCAATAAAATATCCATTAATTCCGAACTCTCCATTACATAATGAAGCGCAAGGTATAACTCTTTTTTTATCTCGAAGATAAGATTCAGCCATTTCAATTGCAGACTGTGCAGGTGCATAAAAAGCAGAACCATTGCCAAATAGTTTCACAATTTCCCCACCTGCAAAACGAGTTCTTTCCTCTATAGAAGATAGTTTTTCTTTACTAATTAAATCTGTTACAGGAACACCACCCACTGTAGCTAGCCGTGTAATTGGAACCATTGTGTCTCCATGGCCACCAAGCACCATACATGTGACATCCTGCACAGATAACCCTGTTTCCATTGCAATAAATGTTCTAAACCTTGTGCTATCAAGCGCCCCAGCCATTCCAACTACTTTATTACTGTTAAAACCAGAAGTTTTATAAAAAGCATACACCATTGCGTCTAGAGGGTTAGATATAACTATAACAAATGAATTAGGAGCTTGGGCTTTAATGTTTTCTGCAACATCTTTCATTATTCCTAGATTAATATCTAATAAATCTTCTCTATCCATACCGGGTTTTCTAGGAATTCCAGCTGTTATAATAAACACATCAGCATCCTGTACATTGTTCCAATCCGATGTCCCAGTTATGTTTACATCATATCCATCATGAGGGCGCAACTGCATTAAATCAAGAGCCTTCCCTTTAACCATACCTTCAGCTTTGGGAATATCAAATATAATTATATCAGCTAATTCTTTTTGGGCAGCTAATAGAGCCAAATTCCCACCAATTTGACCTCCACCAATTAATGCAATTCTTTTTTTAGACATTCAATTCTCCATTCTATAAAATTATGTAATGGTATGAAATTACAATATGCTGAGTATTTGTGATATGAAAAACCCCACGGGTGCAGGGTATAATTGCTATTTAGAAGTTAATACGTTTACAAACTTTCTATTTTTACCTTTTTGAGAAAAAGAAACAATTCCATCAGCAGTGGCAAATAATGAATCATCACCTGCGCGTTTAACATTTAATCCAGGATGAGTTTTAGTACCACGTTGTCGAAGAATAATTCCACCCGCAAGTATTGATTGACCATCGGTCACTTTAATACCTAATCTTTTAGCATTTGAATCTCGACCATTTCTACTACTTCCAACCCCTTTTTTGTGTGCCATTATTTCTTCTCTTTCTTTTTAGGTTTTGATGGAGACTTTGCATCAATTTTTAATACTTCTAATAGAGTAACATTTTGTCTATGTCCATTTTTTCTTTGATATCCTTTTCGACGTTTCTTTTTATAGATTAAAACTTTTTTATCTCTATTGTGTTCTAAGATTTTAACCGTTATAGAAGCACCTTTAACTAATGGATCTCCTACAGATATTTTACCCTTATTTTCCGTTAGTAGAACTTCATTAATTTTTATTTTGTCACCAACTTTCCATTCTTGACGGTTAATTTTAAGAATATCCCCTTTGGATACTTTATGTTGCTTCCCTGATATTTTAACTATTGCATTCATTTTTTACCTCAAAAGTCCGCGAAGTTACATTTAAGATTATTTCTATACAATATCAACCTTATTTGTTACATCTTTTCCATCTTTTACATTAAAAAACCTATATTGGTCTCTTTTTATAGATGTATTAGCCTCAATAGATATATGGACAAAGTTTTTCCACATAAGTCCTCTTAGTACTTTCTTTTTATTTGTAATTAAAAAATCTGCATTTTCAGGATGTAAATCAAGCCTTAATCTTAGATTTCTGAATTTACTTTTATATCTACGAACCCAATGATCAATTCTAGTAATTAGTGTTTCAATTGATATAATTCTACCAGCACCGTGGCAGGAAGGACATTCATCACTCATAGAATCAATGAGACTTAATCTTATCCTCTGTCGAGTCATTTCCAATAGACCAAATTCACTGATAGGAGAAACGGCTACTTTAGCACGATCTCTTTTTAATTCTTTTCTTAATTCATAGTAAATCTTTTTCCGATTTTCCTCTTCTCGCATATCAATAAAATCTATCACAATTAATCCTGAGAGATCTCTTAGCCTTAATTGTCTAGCTACTTCTCTAGCAGCTTCTAAATTTATTTTTAAGGAATTATCTTCATGCCCTTTTTTACCTACATATCTTCCACTATTAACATCAACAACGACCATTGCTTCTGTCTTTTCAATAATTAAATAAGCACCGCTTTTTAACCATACTTTTGGTCGTAAAAGTTTTCCTATCTCATCCTCGATCCCCATTCCCTCAAAAATTGGAGTCTTAAGTTTATAGAAATCTAATCTGGAAGCCATATTGGGAGAGACTTCATCTAGATATGTCTGTGTTTTACGATATAATTTCTTTGAATCAATAACTATTTTTTCTACATCGGGACTAAACAGGTCACGTATTACACTTGAAGCAGTTTCTAAATCTTCATACACTAATGCAGGAGCCTTATTGCTTTTAGTTTTTACTTCTACTTGTTTCCATTTCTTAATAAGATTCTTATAATCATTATTTATTTGTTCTTCAGATTTGCCTTCTGCTACAGTTCTAATAATTACTCCAACATTTTTTTCCTTTATTTTATTTGCAATTTTTTTTAATCGTCTTCGCTCATATTTATCCCACATTTTTTTTGAAATACCAACATATTTTGAGTTTGGTACCAAGACTAATAGTCTTCCAGGGAGCGCAATTCCAGTTGTTACTCTGGGGCCTTTTCCCGCAAATGGTTCTTTTATTACTTGAACATATATTTCTTGTCCTGTAGTAAGATCAACTTTAATTGATCCACTATTACGATTGTTCCTTTTATCATTATTTTTTAAATCGTCATCATCAAGATATTCATCATCTTGAATTTCTGTAAATGGAAGGAATGCATTGATCTCATGACCAATATCTACAAATGCAGCCTGCATTCCAGGCAATACATTTTCAACAACACCTCTGTATACATTGCCAACCATTCTATGCTTATCTTGTTTTTCAATATAAACCTCAACAAGTTGGCTATCCTCGATAATAGCAATACGGGTTTCCCCCATGCTTTCATTTATATAAATTTCTTTTTTCATTTTCTACCTCTATAGACTTATTATGCGCTTAAATTCCGCACAGCATCATGTACCTAACAATACGTTAGATAACTTATTGTTCTCTATTATGATAGTATTCTTGAAGGAAGGAACGAGTAATTACCCGTTAAAAAACTTTGTGAAATAATTAGTTAAAATGAGTTGATAAATTTTTCTTTTATTAATTTAAATCCTCAAGAATATATCACTTAAGTTGTAAAATACTTTATAATACAACGCCTAGCAAGAAATTTTATATTTTGTTTGAAATATGATTAAAAGATTATAATATTTGATGTTAAAGATAATAATGTCGTGTTTTGCACCGTATTGCCGCGACTCAAAACAATGTTGCTAAAAAGGTATTGTAACCCCACATAGCAATGGGGTTTTTTTATTTATGAATGATATAAAAGAAATATTAAAAAATAAAATTATGGTCTTTGATGGAGCAATGGGAACAATGCTTCAATCATATGATTTAACGGAATCAGACTTTAGGGGTGATCGTTTTACTAATCCTGCTGTTGATTTAAAAGGCAATAATGATTTATTGTGTCTTACTAGACCAGATATAGTTGGAAAGATTCATAAAGAATATTTTGAATCTGGAGCCGATATAGTTGAGACAAATACATTTAATGCAAATTCAATATCACAACAAGATTATCAAGCAGAGAAATTTTGTTACGAAATAAATGTTCAGGCTGCAAAAATTGCAAAATCTGTTGCTGAAAAATACACAGATAAACCACGATTTGTTGCGGGAGCTATTGGCCCTACTAATCGAACGGCATCAATGAGCCCAGATGTTAATAACCCGGAATTTAGAAATATTACATTTGATCAATTAAAAGAAGCATACTATGAACAAGCTAAAGGATTAATTGATGGTGGTGTAGATTTATTTTTAATTGAAACTGTGTTTGATACTCTTAACTGTAAAGCTGCAATTTTTGCAGTTAGACAGTTATTAGATGATTATAAAACTGATTTACCATTATTTGTTTCGGGTACTATTACTGATGCTAGTGGAAGAACTCTTTCTGGCCAGACAGTTGAGGCATTTTGGAATTCTATTCGTCATGCAAATCTTACTGCAATTGGATTGAATTGTGCTTTAGGGGCTCAGCAGATTAGACCTTGGTTAAATGATCTTTCAAGTATTGCTGATACATTTGTTTTTGTATATCCAAATGCAGGGTTGCCAAATGAGCTTGGTGAATATGATCAGACACCTCAGGAAATGTCATTGATTATTGAAGAGTTTGCTAATAGTGGATTAATAAATTTAACTGGCGGATGTTGTGGTACAACACCTGATCATATATCAGCTATTTGTGATAAAGTATCAGATATTAATCCAAGAATTATCCCTCCAGTGAATAGTTATACAAAATTAAGCGGCCTCGAACCGTTTACTATTAGACCCGAATCAAACTTTATTAATATTGGGGAAAGGACAAATGTTACAGGATCAGCGCGATTCAGAAGGTTGATTAAAGAAGGTAACTATGATGAAGCAATAAGTGTTGCGAGACAACAAATTAGTAATGGAGCTCAGATAATTGATATTAATATGGATGAAGGGTTGCTTGACTCAGAAAAAGCCATGGAAAAATATTTGAGATTGATTGCCTCAGAACCAGATATTGCTAAAGTCCCTATAATGCTGGACTCATCTAAATGGACTGTATTAGAAACAGGATTAAAAAATATTCAAGGAAAAGGAATTGTTAATTCGATATCAATGAAAGAAGGAGTGGATGCTTTTAAAGATCAGGCACAGATAATTAAGAAATATGGTGCGGCAGTAATAGTAATGGCTTTTGATGAGAAAGGGCAAGCAGATACTTATGAGCGCAAGGTAGAGATTTGTTCTAGAGCCTATAAAATATTAACTGAAGAAGTGAAATTTGACCCGGAAGATATAATATTTGACCCAAACATTTTTGCGGTTGCAACAGGAATTGAAGAGCATAATGAATACGCAAATGCTTTTATCGAAGCATCAAGAACAATAAAAAAACGATTCCCAAATGTTCATGTTAGCGGTGGTGTTTCTAATCTATCATTTTCATTTAGAGGCAATGAAGCTTTGAGAGAAGCAATGCACTCATCGTTCTTATACCATGCGATTCAAGCAGGAATGGATATGGGAATAGTTAATGCTGGACAGTTAACAGTGTATGATGATATAAATGTAGGACTAAAAGAATGCGTTGAAGATGTATTATTTAATCGTCGAGATGATGCAACTGAAAGGTTAGTTGCTATCGCAAAAGATTATAAAGGGATTAAAAAAGATTCTAAGGAGGATCTTTCATGGAGAAAAAACCCTGTAAACCAACGATTAAGCTATGCTTTAGTAGAAGGAATAGTTGATTTTATTATTGATGATACAGAAGAAGCTAGAAAGCAACACGATAGACCAATACATGTTATTGAAGGGCCATTAATGGATGGAATGAATATTGTAGGTGATTTGTTTGGTGCTGGAAAAATGTTTCTTCCTCAGGTTGTAAAATCGGCAAGAGTAATGAAAAAAGCTGTATCTCATCTAGTTCCATTTATAGAGGAAGAAAAAGATAAATTAGGATTGATTGATAAGTCTAATGGAAAAATAATCATGGCAACAGTTAAAGGAGATGTTCATGATATTGGAAAAAATATTGTCAGTGTAGTCTTGGGCTGCAATGGCTATGATGTTGTTGATCTAGGCGTTATGGTCTCATCAGATAAAATATTATCTGCTGCTATTAAAGAGAATGCTGATATTATAGGTCTTTCTGGATTAATTACTCCAAGTCTAGATGAAATGGTTCATGTTGCACAAGAAATGCAACGGTTAAATCTAACTATGCCCTTATTAATTGGAGGGGCTACAACAAGTCGCAAACATACAGCAATAAAAATTGAGGAAAATTATTCTGGACCAACAATTCATGTTATTGATGCATCAAGGGCTGTAGGCGTTGTTGGAAAACTTATGAATGTGAATGAAAAAGAAAAGTTTGTTAAAGATATAAGAAATGATTTTCAAACAATACGAATAAATAATCTTCAAAAGTCTTCTAAAAAATTATCCATAGAAATTGCTAGGGAAAGAAAATTTTTATCTAATTGGGAAAATATTCGTTCTGTAAAACCATCTTTTGAAGGAATAAAAACATTCGATGATTATCCACTCGATGAACTGGTTGATTATATTGATTGGTCACCATTTTTCCATGCATGGGAGTTGAAGGGATTATATCCTAAAATACTTTCTAATAAAAAATATGGGAAAGAAGCGAATAAACTATATAATGATGGAAAAGAATTACTAAATCATATTGTATCTAACAAATTGCTTTGCGCCAAAGCAGTAATAGGAATTCATTCAGCTTATTCTGAATATGAAGCTGTAATTTGCGAGAGAGTTAAGTTTAATTTTCCTAGGCAGCTAATAGATAAAGGGAAAAATAATAATTACTGTCTTGCAGACTTCATTGCTCCAAAAAATGATTATATTGGAACCTTTGCAGTTACAACAGGGCATGGTTTAGAAAAAATCGTAAAGAAATATGAAGATCAAGATGATGATTATAATGCCATAATGGCTAAGGTTTTAGCAGATAGGCTAGCGGAAGCCTTGACAGAAAGAATGCATGAACGTGTTCGGAAAGAATTTTGGGGATATGCTGCAAATGAGAAGTTATCAAACGATGAATTAATTAAGGAAAAATATGTAGGAATCCGCCCAGCCCCCGGTTATCCCGCCTGCCCTAATCATCAGGAAAAAGATAAGATTTGGAAATTGTTGCAGGTGGAAGAAAATACGGGAATTACTCTTACTGAAAATCGAGCTATGTATCCTGCTGCTTCAGTATGTGGATGGTATTTTTCTCATCCAAATTCTAAATATTTTTCTGTATTAAATAATTAAACTGATGAATAAAAATAATATTGATCGTCAAATTATTGCTATTGGTGGTGGTGGATTTGGAAGGGACCCTAAACACAAAAAAATTGAAAAATACATTTTAGAACAAACAAATAGAGATAATCCGCGTATTTTATTTATACCTACAGCTAGTGCAGAAGATAAATCATATATAGATAATTATTATGCTTGCTTCGAATCTCTTTCATGTAAACCAAGTCATATATCTTTTTTTTCAAGAACACCAAGATTAAATGGTGTATTTAATAAAGCAGACGTTATTTATGTGGGCGGAGGTAATACAAAAAGTATGTTAGCTGTTTGGCGCGAATGGAAAGTTGATATATTATTACGTCGTGCATATGAAAAAGGTATAGTCATGGCTGGAGTTAGTGCAGGTGCAATATGCTGGTTTAAACAAGGTATTACAGATTCATGGGCTAGTAATTTAAATACAATTAACTGCCTAGGGTTTTTAAATGAGATGTGTTGTCCGCATTATTTAGAAGAATCAGATCGACAGCCTACAGTTCATCAGATGCTTAAGGATGGTAAAACAATAAATGGATATTGTATAGATGGCGGTTCTGCAGTTCATTTTGTTAATGAAAATCTAATTAACGCTATATCATTTTATACTGATAGGAAGGCTGTCTTTGTTGAAAAAAATAATTCTAATATTGTAGAAAAAGAACTTCCTCATATAATTTTATGATTTATACTGAAGAAGAGATGAATTTTTGGGAGGATTTGTATATATCCGGCGATGTAACCTGGGATTTAGGTGGTGCAACACCAATATTTGAAGCGATTTCTAAGGATATTAGTCCTGGAAAATTGTGTATTATAGGATGCGGAAAAGGTCATGATGCAGTAATGTTTGCAAAGAAAAATTTTGAAGTTACGGCTATTGATTTTTCCCCTTCCGCAATTAGTTCTTTAAAGAAGATTTCCGCAGATGAAAAAGTAAATTTAGAGGCTATTAATTCTAATATTTTTAACCTTTCTAATGATTATTATAATCAATTTAATTATGTGATAGAGCAAACTTGTTTTTGTGCTATAAATCCAAATATGCGCAATAATTATGAAGAGTTAGTTTCTAATTTATTAGTTAAAGGTGGTCTATTAATTGGCTTATGGTTTCCATTAGATAAAGATATATCCGAGGGGGGCCCACCATGGGCTACTTCTACAAATGAGGTAAAGAATCTTTTTTCAACTAGATGGGAAGTTGAAAGAGAGGAATTTTCATCTCTATCTGTAAAACCTAGAAAAGATCGAGAGAAGTTGATCGTATTTAGAAAAGTATGAGCTAAATTTATTGGATGAATTCAGATTTAAATTTAGCTAAAGAAGCAGCCATAGAAGCAGGCTCCATTATAATGAAATATTATAAAAAAGATTATGATATTCATGAAAAAAGTTATCACAATCCTGTTACTACTGCTGATAAAGAAGCTGATGAAAAGATCAAAGAAATTTTGCTTAATAATAATTCAGACTATGGGTGGCTTTCTGAAGAAACTGTCGATTCAAAGGACAGGTTAAGCAAAAAATATATATGGGTTGTTGATCCTCTAGATGGCACAAAAGAATTCATTGAAGGAGTACCAAACTTTGTTGTTAGTATTGCCTTGGTATGTGATAATACGTCAATATTAGGAGTGTTGTACAACCCCGTGACTGGAGAAATATTTTCAGCTTCAAAAGATAATGGCTCATTTCTAAATGGTGAACCAATTTATTGTTCAAAGAAGAACAATTTAAATCAAATGGTTATATTAAATAGTCGATCAGAGACGAATCGTGGTTTATGGGATTCTTATCATAAGATGTTCAAGGAATTAAAACCTGTTGGATCAGTGGCATATAAACTAGGATTAACTGCTGCTGGGATTGGCGATGTTTTTGCAACGCTAAGACCAAAGAATGAATGGGACATTTGTGCGGGGACTTGTATAATTAATGAATCTGGTGGAAAAGTTATTGACCTAAAGGGTAATGATATTACTTTTAATAAAGAAAAGACACTGATAGAGCCCGGTTTGATAGCAGGTGAAGCAGCCTCAGTTAACAAAATATATTTAGCTTTTTCAGAAAAGATATGATATGAATGATATACCAAAAGATGCAATCAAGTGCTTAGATAAGGGTTTTGTTCGATTAGTTGATTCAATGGGTGGTGATAACGCTATTGTTCAAGCTGCACGAGTAAGCTATGGAAAAGGTACTAGTAAGGTCAGTCAAGATAGAGGCCTTATACGTTATTTAATGAGACATAGACATACTACTCCTTTTGAAATGGTAGAGTTTAAATATCATTGTAAGATGCCTATTTTTGTAGCTAGGCAATGGGTCAGACATCGTACAGCGAATATAAATGAATATTCTTTGCGATATTCTGAAGCACGTGATGAATTTTATTACCCAGATCCAAAAAATATACAATTTCAAAGTGCTCTCAATAAACAAGGAAGACTTGGAGAAGTTTCTAATGAATTAAAAAAGAAAGTGAGACAGTATTTTAAAGAAATATCAGATAGAAGTTTTGAAATTTATTCTGAATTAAATAGTGCTGGCGTTGCAAGAGAGCTTGCGCGAGCTGTTTTACCTGTAAATCTTTATACTGAATGGTATTGGAAGAATGATTTACATAATCTTCTTCATTTTATTGGTCTTCGATCTGATAATCATGCTCAATATGAGATCAGAGTATTTTCTGATGCAATGGCTAAATCTGTAAAGAAAGTCGCCCCTTTTGCTTGGGAAGCATATCAAGACTATGTTGTTAGTGGCTTGAGGTTTTCTAGAGTTGAGCGTGGAATATTAGAAAAAAATCTACCCAAAAGGGTAATAGAGGATCTTCTAGAGGATTTAGCATATCAGATTACGGCGTCACTACATCATAATAAACCGCGCACTGATAAAGATTTATTTCCTTTGTATACTAAGCAAGGCGGATCTGACTCAAAAGGTGACTTTTTTCTAAAATGGAGTTCAGGAGAAATACAACCTGGGAATGTTAGAGAATTGCGGGAGTTTAAAACCAAGCTTAAAAGGTTAATGAAATAATTATTTCGTGAACCTCTTAGGGCATATGTCCTTATTTAATAGAGCAAAAATTATTGATCAGAATTTCACAGATTTTGTCCAATCTGAGAAGTTTCCTAAATCAGAAATAAGTTTATCACACAATATCTCTACAACATCTGATTTAATTTCATTATTTGAGTCCCAGGTACTTAGTAGGCATTTAGATTTAAAAGCGAGAACGATGAAAGAAGAAGGAAAGTGTTTTTATACCATAGCAAGTTCTGGACATGAAGGAAATTCTGTATTTGGGAATGTTTTTTCTTATAAAGATATGGCTTTTCTTCATTATCGAAGTGGAGCCTTCTTTATTGAAAGATCAAAGCAAATAGCAGGAACAACGCCCATCTATGATCTTGCTTTATCACTTACTGCCTCATCAGATGATCCGATAAGTGGAGGTAGACATAAGGTTTTTGGAAGCAAACTTTTAAATATTCCTCCACAGACAAGCACTATATCTAGCCATATACCTAAAGCCGTTGGTGCAGCACTTTCGATTGATAGAGCGAAAGACTTGCAGATACAAGAAAGAGAACTGGAAAATGATAGCATAATTCTTTGCAGTTTTGGAGATGCAAGTATTAATCATTCCACTGCATTAGGCGGATTCAATACGGCTGAGTGGATTACACATCAAGGTGGTCATATCCCAATTATTTTTATTTGTGAAGATAATGGTTTGGGAATATCTGTAAAAACTCCAAAGAATTGGGTTCATGATACTTTTTCTAATAGAAAAGGGTTTAAATATATACAATGTAATGGATTAGATTTATTGGATTTAATTCAAAAGTCAAAATTAGCAAATGAATTTTGCCGTACGAATAGGGCACCTGTTTTTTTACATATGAAGACTATTCGTTTAATGGGTCATGCAGGTTCAGATATTGAATTTGGTTATAATAGTAAAGAAAATATTGAGCAAAATGAATTCAATGACCCTCTACTTCATTCTTCAAGAATACTTATTAATAATAAATCTTTATCAAAAGATGAAATTTTAAAATTATATGAGCATTCAAGAGAGGTAGTTAATCATGTGTGCGAAGAAGCAGCAATTAGACCAAAGCTTGATACATCCAAAAGTGTAATGGAATCTATTGTATCAAATTCAAGAGACAATATTTTGCCACCTATCCCGAAAAAAATTAATAGAGAAAAAGTTTTTGGTAAAGAATATCAAAGAATTGATCAACCTCAACATATGGCAAAATTAATTAATTATGCTCTTACTGATATTCTAAATCAATATTCTAATGTATTAGTTTTTGGTGAAGATGTTGCAAAAAAAGGGGGAGTATATAATGTAACTGCAAATCTGTTTGAACAATATGGTATTCGCAGAGTATTTGATAGTCCATTAGATGAAACATCAATTATAGGAACAGCTATAGGTCTTTCGCATAATGGATTTATTCCCATACCTGAGATTCAGTTTTTAGCTTATTATCATAATGCTGAAGATCAACTACGCGGTGAAGCAGCAACATTACCTTTCTTCAGCAAAGGACAGTTTGTAAATCCTATGGTATTACGAATTCCAGGATTAGCTTATCAAAAAGGTTTTGGTGGCCATTTTCATAATGATAATTCATTATCCGTATTTAGGGATTTGCCAGGAGTTGTAGTTGCATGTCCTTCCAATGGCCTTGATGCAGTAAAAATGCTTAGAAGAGCAGTTTTTGAGTCCTATATCAATTCGAGAATCACAGTATTTGTTGAGCCAATAGCATTATATATGGTTAAAGACTTACATAAGCCAAAAGATGGGAAATGGAGTTTCAAATATCCAAGTATAAAGGAAGAAATCCCTATTGGCGAATTCGCAGTGCATGGTCAAGGATCTTCTTTGACAATTATTTCTTATGGTAATGGATTTTATTTATCGATGAAAGCAAAAGTAGAGATAGAAAAAAAATTAAATAAAAAAATAAAAATAATTGATTTGAGATGGTTGAGCGATATAAATATTGTAAGCCTTATGAAAGCATTGGGTAAATGTTCAAAAATTTTGATTATAGATGAATGTCGAAAAAATGGTTGTTATGGAGAAGGGTTAGTTGCTGATATATATACAGCTAGTACAAAACCATTAAAAATTAGATTACATGCAGCTGAAAATAGTTTTATTCCTTTGGGTGAAGCAGCAACAGTTACACTTCCGAGTAAAGAAAGTATAATTGATAATGCAATTGAGTTATATAATGAATAGAGAAAGAATTGTAATTATTTGTCCAGGTCGGGGAAGTTATACTAGAGACACGCAAGGATACTTAAACAAATATATTAAATCATCATCAAATGAAATAAAATATATGGATGATGAAAGAAATAATGCTGGTTTACCAACCTTAACAGAAATTGATTCTCAAAAATTTAAATCTAGTGTTCATATGAAAGGAGAACATGCATCAACTCTAATTTATGCGTGTAGCCTACTTGATTATTATTCAATTGATCAATCAAAATATAAAATTGTTGCAATATTAGGTAACTCAATGGGATGGTATTCAGCTCTAGCGTTTTCAAAATCATTGCATTACCAAAAAGCTTATGGTCTTATCGATACAATGGGGTCGATGATGAAGAACAAAATTATTGGGGGACAGATTATATACTCAACAACTGATGATGATTGGAATATTAATAAGGATCTTATGAAGCAGTGTATAAAAGAAGTTGAAAAAGTAGGTGCCCACATCTCTATATATCTTGGTGGTTATATAGTGATTGGAGCGGAACAAAAAGTATTAAATACGCTATTAAAAATACTACCTAAAAAAGATAATTATCCTTTTCAATTACCGTATCATGCGGCCTTCCACACGCCACTTTTACAATCAATATCTAAAGATGCAAAAGGAATATTTTCTAAGAATATGTTCCTTAAGCCTCAAATCCCTATAATTGATGGAAGAGGATATATTTGGTCCCCGTGGTCTACTAATCGAACAGATTTATGGAATTATACATTAGGTCATCAAGTATGTAATGCTTATGATTTTACAAAATCATTAACAGTCTCAATTAAGGAATTCTCTCCAGATAAAATTGTATTACTTGGACCGGGGAATACGTTGGGAGGAGCAATTGGTCAGATTATATGTCAACTTAAATGGAAAAATATATTTTGTAAGGAAGATTTTGTTAACGTTCAAAAAGAAAATCCCTTTTTAATTTCTATGGGCATTCCTGAACAGAGAGAAATAATTTCTCAATTCTATGAAAACCCAATTATATCTTCGTAATTTCTATAAGAGAATTTGCCATGAAAAATATTGGACCTGATTATTATAATATTTCTGATGAATTATCTGAAGAAGAGTTGCTTATTCAGCAAACAGCAAATGACTTTGTGCACAAAGAATTTCTTCCTCTAATTAATGAACATTATGAAGCAGGAACTTTTCCTAAAGAATTAATTCCTAAGCTTGGAGATTTAGGATTTCTTGGTTCTGCTCTACCTGTTGAATCAGGTGGCGCAGGTGTAAGTAATGTTGCATACGGATTAATCCTGCATGAACTTGAAAGAGGTGACTCTGGTCTCCGATCGTTTGCTAGTGTTCAAGGATCTTTAGTGATGTATCCAATCCATGCATTTGGCAGTGTGGATCAAAAACAAAAATGGTTGCCTGGATTAGGTAAAGGAGAGTTAATAGGTTGTTTTGGATTAACAGAACCTAATTTTGGCTCTAATGCTGGCGGAATGGCAACTACAGCTAAAAAAGATGGAGATGATTGGATAATAAATGGATCTAAAATGTGGATCACAAATGGAAGTATTTCTGATATTGCTATAGTATGGGCAAAGGATGAAGAAGGTATGGTCCGAGGATTTATTTTGGAGAAGGGTATGGATGGTTTTAGCAGTAATGATATTCATGGGAAAATAAGTCTTCGTGCTTCAATTACTTCTGAATTATCCATGGTAAATGTCCGCGTTCCAGATTCGTCCCGTTTAGAGGGCATTGAAGGAATGAAAGGCCCGTTATCATGCCTAACCCAAGCGCGATATGGTATTGCTTGGGGAATGACAGGTTGTGCAACTGATTGCTATTTATCTGCATTGAATTATTCAAAAGAAAGAAA
>CAYTYA010000032.1:0-17420 GCA_964442015.1 uncultured bacterium | reverse complement strand
ATCAGGATTAGCTGGGATTTCTGCAGCTAGTTATCTTGCTAAGACTGGATACAATGTGACCGTTTATGAAAAGAATGAAACATATGGAGGTAGATTGCAACAATTTACTTCTAAAGGATTTACTTTCGATATGGGGCCGAGCTGGTATTGGATGCCAGATATTTTTGAATCTTATTTCAACGATTTTGATCATTCTACCTCTGATTTTTATGATTTAAAACGGCTAAATCCAGGGTATCGCATATACTATGGAGATAATGATTATTTAGATATAGTTGAGAGTGTTGATGAATTAAAATCTTTATTTGATTCTGTGGAACCAAATAGCGGTGAATCCTTACAGAGATTTCTTGATGATGCCAAAATCAAATATGATGTAGCAATGAAACATTTTATTTATCGACCATCACTCTCATTTACAGAATACATCGATCCTATTTTAATCTCACAATTAGGAAAATTGAATATTTTTAAATCAATGAGTAAACATATTCGTCAATATTTCTCCGATCCTAAACTTATTCAAATGCTGGAATTTCCAAGCTTATTACTTGGAGCAAAACCAGAAAAAACACCTTCCATGTATAGTCTAATGAATTATGCGGATATTTGCTTAGGTACGTGGTATCCAAAAGGAGGAATAAGAAGTATTGCAACGGCAATGTATAATAATTCTTTAGACTTAGGTGTTAAATATATATTTTCATCCCCGGTTAATAATATACTCTTAACTAAAAGTGAAAACTACGTAAGAGGGATTCAATGTAATGGAGATGTTATTGAAACTGACATAGTACTTGTAAATGGTGATTATCAATATATTGAACAAAATTTATTATCTAATAAAGTGAGGAATTATTCGAATAAATATTGGGATAAGCGAGTTTTTTCACCAAGTAGCTTAATTTTTTACATTGGACTAAATAAAAAAATACAAAATATTCCACACCATGCACTATTTTTTGACACATCATTTAATACTCATGCTAAAGAAATTTATGATAAGCCTTCTTGGCCATCAGATCCTTTATTTTATGTTTCATGTACTTCAAAAACAGACCCTAGTACTGCACCTGAGAATTGCGAAACCTTATTTGTGTTGATACCAACAGCAAATGGGTTGAATGATAATGATGAAATAAGAGATAAATTTTTTAATATTGTTATCAGTAGAATAGAAAATAATATTGGTGATTCAATAAAAAATAATATTGTATTCAAACGATCATATGCACATCGGGACTTTACAAAAGATTTTAATACTATGAATGGTAATGCCTATGGACTAGCAAATACATTATTTCAAAGCGCCTTTTTAAAACCAAAAATGAAAAATAAAAATATCAATAATCTATATTACACAGGACAACTTACTGTTCCCGGCCCAGGTATGCCCCCATCTATAATTTCAGGTAAGATCGCAGCTGATCTCATAGGAAAAGAACATGACTAATCAAGAGATTTATAACGATATTGCAAAAAAGATTAGTGAAATAACTACAAAAAAATATAGTACTTCTTTTTCTTTAGGAATAAATTTTTTTAGTCCTGATGTAAGACCAAGCATATATGGTATTTATGGTTTTGTTCGATTTGCTGATGAAATTGTAGATACATTTTTTGAACAAGATCAAGAAAAGCTTATCATTGATTTTGAAAATGAAACACTTTTATCTATAGATAGAAAGTTTAGCTCTAATCCTATTCTTCATTCATTCCAGATGGTAGTGAATGACTACAATATTCCCATAGATTTGATTAAGTCATTTTTAAAAAGTATGAAAATGGATATTTACCAAGAAACTCATTCTGAAGATTCCTATAATAATTATATCTACGGATCAGCAGAAGTGATAGGTCTAATGTGTATTTATGTTTTTTGTAAAGGCAATAATGAAAATATTGAAGAATTAAGAAATTCTGCGCAAAAGTTAGGTTCTGCATTTCAAAAAGTAAATTTTCTACGTGATCTAAAAGATGATTATAAAGGTAAAGGGCGGCTTTATTTCCCCGAGCTGAACAAAAATAAAGTTTTAGATAATGATTCAAAAATCTTAATTCAAAAAGAAATTGAAAATGACTTTGATGAAGGAATTAAGGGAATAAAAAGATTACCTAATAATTCTCGTTTGGGTGTTTACCTTGCGTATCGTTATTTTCGAGTTTTATTTAATAAACTAAAAAAAACTGATGCTAAAGAGATAATGAAAAAACGTCTTCGGATAAATAATTTTACAAAAATATCCTTGATACCTATAACATATCTTAGAGAAAAAACTGGTCAATTTATTTAATATGTTAAATGCTTTCATAATAACTATCATATCATTTATTGTAATGGAGTTCGTGGCTTGGGCAACTCATAAGTTTTTAATGCATGGCCCTCTTTGGGTACTACATGAGGATCATCATGTGTTAACAGAAAAATGGTACCAGAAGAATGACTCTTTCGCTTTAATATTTGCGATGCCAAGTATATCGTGCTTCATTCTGGGAAGTTTTTTTTCTCCACAATGGTTAGTTTTTGTTGGGTTAGGTATTCTTCTTTATGGTATTGCTTATATGCTGGTACATGATTTTTTTATTCATCGTAGAATTAAACTATTTAATAAACCAAAAAATAGTTATTTAAAAGGTGTTCTACTAGCGCATCGAAAGCATCATGCAAATTTAGGTAAAAATGGTTGTGAATATTTTGGAATGTTATTTGTTCCGCCTAGATTATTTAAATCAATAAAATAATTTTGAATAACAATCTCTATTTCTTATTAAACGCTTCTGCTATATCCGTTCCACTCATTTTTTCCTTTTATCATAAGACAGAGTTTTGGACTACTTGGAAAAAACTGATACCTGGCTTATTAATCATGGATGGTATTTATATCATCTGGGATATTATCTTTACATATTTAGGAGTATGGGGATTTAATGATTATTATATAACAGGGTATCATATATTTAATCTTCCTATGGAAGAATGGTTATTCTTTATTTGCATTCCTTATGCTTCATTATTTATCCATTATAGTATGTTGAAAATTTTTCCTTATTGGAAATTTTCAATTATGAATACCAAAATAATATTTTATTTAATCATATTTGCATTATCAGTTCTTATAATTATTAACCTTGGTAGACTATATACAAATTGTTGCTTTTTAATTACGATAACTCTTTTATCATGGGTGCAAATGAAAAGAATAGAATTATTACAAACTTTTTTTCTATCATATATTTTTATACTAATACCATTCTTTATTATAAATGGAATTCTAACAGGAACATTTATTATAGATCAAGTTGTCTGGTATAATAATGAACATAATATTGGAATCCGATTAGGAACGATACCATTTGAAGATATATTCTATGGATTCACATTACTTCTTGGAATAATATTTATATCAGATACTAAATTAATTACAAAATCATAATTATATGATAATTCGCAATCCCAGCGCATATCATGGAAATAAATATAAACAACCTTTCTTTGAGGGCTGGTATCATAAGCTAACAACTAAAAATAATAGATCTTTGGCCATTATTCCTGGTATTTATCATAGTGGAAAATCGAATAATAAAACTGCATTCATAATGGTTTTTGATGGGGCAAATGGTAAAGTTTTTTTCAGAAGATATGAAACGAGTGAATTCAAATGTAGCAAATCAAAATATGCATTACACCTTGGTGCAAATTATTTTTCATTGAAAGAAATAAAACTTGATATAATTGATGATGATTTTCAATTAAAAGGTCAGGTTTATTCAAACAATATTAAACCATGGCCTGTAACTTTTTTTGAACCCGGATGTATGGGTTGGTATGCATACATACCAACTATGGAATGTTTTCATGGAATATTAAGCATGGATCATTCCTTAAATGGAAAATTAGAATTAAATGATTCATTATATAATTTTTCAGATGGTCGTGGGTACATTGAGAAAGATTGGGGGAAAAATTTTCCTAAAGATTGGATATGGGCTCAATCAAATAACTTTGAAAATAATCAAGCAAGTATTTCTGCTTCACTGGCTACAATTCCATGGAAAAAAATGAAATTTGCTGGATTTATTGTAGGTTTATATTGTAATAATAAATTGTATCGGTTTACTACATACAGGAATACAATTATAAATAATATATATATTGATTCGGAAAAACTTCACTGGCAACTACAACAAAAAGAATTGGTATTGGATTTAACAATTAAAAAAGGGTCTAAACCAGGAATCCTTTTTGCACCTGATAAAGATGATATGATTCCAAAAGTTACAGAATTCCTTGATGGAGAAATTCATTGTCAATTATATGATAATGATTTAAAAATATTCGATGATTTTTCTAATTTATGCGCTACGGAATTTATCGGAAACACAAATAAACTAATAGAAATGGCTTTAAAATAAATTGAATGTGATATTTACAATATTATTTTCCATAGGAGTAATAATGGGTAGTGAATTAGAGACACCAGCTTACCAACTTATTGAAAAGGATGGTCAATTTGAAATACGAAAGTATGACCCTATGATCATTGCTATTACAGAAATTAATAGTAATTATCGTGAGTCTACTAGTACAGGATTTAGACGGATAGCGAATTACATATTTGGTGAAAATGATCAAAATATGGAAATAGCAATGACCACTCCTGTTATATCAAGCAGTCCTGTTAATAATGATGGGATATACGATGTAGCATTTGTTATGCCTAGTAAACATTCATTATCTAATCTTCCTGATCCCAATTATGATAATGTTATCGTTAAAGAAGAAAATCTAGGTAAAATAGCTATTTTACGTTTTGGAGGATGGGCTACTGAAGATAAAGTAATTAAATATCAAAAAAAGCTTGAAATGATATTGATAAAAAAACGATATCCGATTAATGGAGACTTTATGGTGGCCCAATATAATTCACCCTGGGCTCTCCCACCTTTTCGAAGAAATGAAATAATGGTGCCAATAAAATGAGCGTACGAAAAATTAAGAATACTTTTCAAGGAATTGATACAACAGATGGAGCAGGTGTTCACCTTAAGCGAATTATAGGAAGCTCACAATTAGATATGCTGGACCCCTTTTTATTGCTTGATGAATTTGGGAGTGACCATCCTAATGATTATATAGGTGGTTTCCCTTCACATCCCCATCGAGGATTTGAAACGATAACATATATGTTAAATGGTAAGTTTCGTCATAAAGATTCAAATGGCAATGAAGGGATTCTAACTGAGGGATCCGTGCAATGGATGACAGCTGGTAGAGGAGTAATACATAGTGAGATGCCTGAGCAGACTGAAGGGTTAGTGCGTGGATTTCAACTATGGCTTAATCTCCCAAAGGCATTGAAAATGATTCAACCAACCTACAGGGATATAGACCATAGTAAAATACCCAAAGAAGATTTTCCTGGTGGTACAATTAAAATTATTGCTGGTAAATATAATGATATTGAAGGACCTGGAAGGCCTCATACTATGATGCTCTATCATGATGTTAATTTAGAGAAATATGCAAATTTTAATTTGCCATTAATGGATGGATGGAATGTGTTTATTTATGTATACGAAGGAAATATTGTTATGGAAAAAAATGTGTCAAAAAATAACTTAGCAATACTTGACAATTTTGGCGATTTAGAATTAACCACAGAAAAAGATGGTGCAAAGTTTATTATTGCTGGAGGGAAGCCTCTAAATGAACCCGTTGTGCGTGGTGGGCCATTTGTGATGAATACTAAAACAGAAGTAATGCAGGCTTTTTCTGATTATCAAAATGGTGAATTAGTGAAATAATATGAAATTGTATACCTTAGATTCTATACAATTTATTAATAAGCCAATTGAAGATGTGTTCGAATTCTTTTCTAATCCTGACAATTTATCGGTAATTACACCACCAAAATTAGGCTTTAAAATATTAACTCCAACTCCTATTAAAATGAGCGTTGGACGTTTAATAGATTATAAGATTTATTTAATGGGTATTCCAATCCACTGGAGAACATTAATAACAGACTTTGATCCACCTCATACGTTTATTGATCAGCAAATTAAAGGTCCATATACTATATGGCACCACACTCATACATTTCAAAAGGTTGACGGCGGCGTAGAAATAAAAGATAGGGTTGTATATTCGATACCATTTAGTATTCTAGGTCGAATATTAAATTTTCTTTGGATAAGAAAAGATCTAGAAAATATATTCAATTATCGCAAAAAAGTAATAGATGAACTTTTTGAAAATGATGATTACAAATCATACGCATAAGATTTAATAATGGAGAAATAAAAATGAAAGTTGCATTATTTGGTGGAACTGGTTTCGTAGGTACATATATAACAGATGAATTATTACATAATAATAATCATCCTATTTTATTAGTTAGGCCAGGATCAGAAAATAAAGTTTCTAGAGCAAATGATTGCACCTTAAATATTGGTGATATTTCTGATAAAGAAATAATCGAAAACACAATTAAGGGTGCTGATGCGGTAATTTAT
Source organism: uncultured bacterium (assembly GCA_964442015.1). Lineage (GTDB taxonomy): Bacteria > Fidelibacterota > Marinisomatia > Marinisomatales > TCS55. The sequence continues at coordinate 10,904 of CAYTYA010000032.1, read as the reverse complement.
AATATTGGGCTAATTAGACAATACCCAAAAAAAGGAATCACATTTGAAAAGACTCATTTTGAAGGGGCAAAACATTGCATTGATATTTCTAAGGAATTAGGAGTAAAACGATTTATACTTATGAGTGCAAATGGGGTTAAATATGAAGGCACAAAATATCAATCTACAAAATATCTAGCAGATCAATATCTTAGGAATTCTGATCTTGACTGGACAATATTTCGTCCCTCATTAATCTTTGGTGATCCAAAGGGTGCAATTGAATTTTGCACTCAATTGCGAAATGATATGTTAAATCTGCCTTTACCTGCGCCACTCTTCTTTGAAAAACTAAATTTTTTAAATGCAGGTAAATTTTCTATGTCTCCCATTCATATATCTGATGTAGCTAAATTTTTTGTTAACTGTATTGATGAAAAAAAGACATTTGGAAAGATATACAATCTTGGCGGACCAAATTCTTATAACTGGATAGAACTTATTGATACTATTTGCAATGCATTAAATAAAAGCAAATGGAAAATACCCGCACCCGTGGAACCAATCAAATTAGCCGCTACAATGCTTGACTGGCTCCCTCTTTTTCCTATTACGAAAGATCAGTTAACAATGTTATTAGAAGGTAATACTTGTGATTCTAGCGTTTTTTTTAAAGAGTTTGGTATTCAACCAACAGAGTTTTCTGTTGAGAATTTATCTTATTTATCATGAAAATAGATTACCTATTAACATAGTAATTAATAAATAATCTAATCTATATATGAAGCTTTCTAAACCAAAAATTGTTGTAAGTAAATGTTTAGAATTTGATGCATGCAGATACAATGGGTTATCAATTAACGACTCAATGATACGATCATTAAAAGAATATGTTGAATTTATTCCAGTATGCCCTGAAGTTGAAATAGGACTAGGAACTCCTCGAGATCCAATAAGATTAATATATAAAGAAAAAGAAATAAAATTGGTCCAACCATTTACAAAAAAAGATATGACAATTAAAATGAAAAAGTTTAGTGATGAGTTTGTTAATAATTTGGGTCCAATTGATGGTTTTATATTAAAGAATGAGTCTCCCTCTTGTGGTATCTATGGCATAAAAGTATATGATGATATTGATAAGCCCTCAGTAAAATTCAAAGATCAAGGTTTATTTGCTAAATCAATATTAAATCACTTTTCAAATTTCCCTGTTGAGGAAGAAGGTCGATTAAAAAATAAGGGAATTAGAGAACATTTTTTTACAGCAATATTTGCGATTGCAAACTTTAGAGATGAAGTAGCAAAACCAACTAGAGGAAAACTCATTGAATATCATAGTAAAAATAAATACTTATTCATGATGTATAATCAGATAATTTTAAAAAAAATGGGTAAATTATTGGCTTCTTTAAACGAGAGAAAAATAGATGATACTGTAGAATTATATTTTGAAATGTTAAAAAATTTATTTTCAAGGAAACCTAATAAACGATCAGTGATTAATGTTCATATGCACGCACTGGGATATTTTTCAAAAGATTTAAATTCTAAAGAAAAAAAATACTTTCTTAATGCTTTGGAAAAATTACGAACTCAAATTATTACAATCAGTGGAGTTAATAGTATTCTAGAATCCTGGATGGCAAGATATGATCAGCCTTATTTATCAAAACAAACATTTTTTCAACCATTCCCTCAAGAGTTAATCGATCCCTTAGATTCTGGAAAAGGAAGTGTTTTAAATTAATGATGAATCATTTTAGATATATTAATGTATTGATTTTGTTGTTTATTAATCCTTTTCTATATGCCCAGAATAATAGTATTTCTGGCTTTATAACAGATCAAGAAACAGGTGAAGCTTTAATAGGTGCAAACGTTTTTATCCAAGAAACCGGCAATGGAATGTCAACAGATAAAAATGGCTACTATGTTATTCAGAATATTACTTCAGGTAATTATAACTTAATTGTCTCATACATCGGATATAATACATTCAAAAAGGAAATAAAACTTTCTCAAAATGAATCTATTAAGATGAATTTATCACTTAAAGTTCAGGCTCTTGAAATTAATGAAGTTGAGGTTTCAGCAGAGAAGCTTCGGCGTAAGAATAATATTCAACCAAGTAGAGTAAATTTATCTCCTCGTATTATAAAAGCTGCACCTGCACTTGCAGAACCAGATATATTTCGAACTATTCAAGCGTTACCTGGTGTTCTTACAAATAATGAAGCTAGTACAGGTTTAGTAATTCGAGGTGGTAATACAGATCAGAATTTAATCTTATTAGATGGTATTACAGTTTACAACCCAACACATTTTGGCGGAATATTCTCAAATTTTATAGTAGATGCTGTTAAAGAAGCAGAACTGATTAAAGGAGGATATAATGCAGAGTATGGTGGGAGATTATCTGCAGTTTTAAATGTTCTAAGTAGAGAAGGAAATCGTAATTTTTTTCAAGGAAAAACTAGTATATCATTACTATCTGCGCAAACTACTATGGAAGGTCCATTCTATAAAGGAGCATGGTTATTATCAGCTCGTAGAACATATTTTGATTACTTATTACCTAAAATACTACCTCCAAAGACTTCTGAAAATATTCCACCATATTATTTTTATGATTTACAAGGACATTTATTTTCTGATTTAAATGATAAAGATCGTATCTCATTTAGTATCTATAGAGGTATCGATGATTTAATCTTTAATACACTTGGATTAACTGCGGACTGGGGAAATAATACTTATAGCATGTCATTTCGAAGAGTTTTTAATGAAAAATTGGTTGGAAATTTCCTCGCTGCTTCAAGCGAATTTTTTACAAATTTTAATTTAGGTGGTGAAGATGGGTTGAAAAGCTCAAATAAGATTGTTGATCAGACCCTTTCATCCAATCTAACACTTTTTCAATCATCAAAAACTGAAATCCGCTCAGGAATACAAGTAAAACAACTTGATTTCAAATATTTAAATACATTTTTAGAGGATACATCATTTTATATAAGGGAGAAGCCATTAGAAGCTAGTTTGTATACAAAACTCAAGTGGAAGATCTCTCCAAGTTTTATTTTTGAACCTGGATTAAGATACAATTATTATAGTGTGTATTCTAATACACCATATATTGATTTACGCATGGGATTAAAGTTTATTCTAACTGATGATCGTTATATAAATTTGGCATTTGGTAATTATCACCAATTTATCCAAACAGCACAAGATGATTACAATCCAACTATATTAGATAATTGGTTAGCGGTAGATAATTCAATTGACCCTGCAGAAGCACAACAGGCAGTAATTGGGTATGAAGAATATATAAATGACATTTACAAAATTCAGATCGAGGGGTATTATAAAGAATTACAAAATATGCTAACCTTCGAAAATCTAACCTCTTCTACTGATGCAGATGTATCAGATGATAAAATTAGTGATACGTTTACTCCCGCTGATGGTTATGCATATGGAATAGAACTGTTTGTCCAAAAAACATTTGGAAAACTTACAGGATGGGTAGCATACACAAATTCAATAGCTAGAAAAATTATGACTAGCCAAATAAATGCTGTTAAAAGTGAATACTATACAAATTGGGATCGTACTCACGTCTTTAATGTCTTGGGTAATTATTCATTTAACAAAAAATGGGAACTAAACTGGAAATGGACCTGGCAATCTGGACAAGCATTTACACCTATATTAGGGTATTATGTAGAGAAACTACCAGGTGACCCGAGTTCAACATTCAGTACAATCCCTGGATCAAGAAATAGTGGCCGTTATCCAGTATATGATCGATTAGATTTTGGTATTGTAAGACATGGGAAATTATTTGGAAGAGACGCAGATTTCTTTTTTCAAATTATAAATACATATAATAAAAAGAATATATTTACCTATATATATAATTTAGGCAGCACAACTAATGGAAAAGATGATGATGGTGATTGGATAAAATTAGATCATGATTCCAATGGGAATGGTGTCCCTGATGTTGGTGAAACGAATGTGGATGAGGAAGATGAAGGTCGCATACAAGAAAAATCTTTAAGTCTATTTCCAATAATACCAAGCATGGGATTTACTATATATTTTTAATTATGAAAATAATTCTAATAATTTTCACTTTTTTATTTTTTTCCTGTTCAATTAATGATGATCAAGCTACCTATGACGAAAAACTAGTTTTATGGGCAAATCTTCGATCAAACTTTCCATTAATAGATACAGTATTTGTTGCTAAATCTGCAAGTTTAAATGAACAGGTAAGTTCAAAAGATTTGTGGATAGATGAAGCTCAGGTATATATTATTGGGGACACTGTAAATTTAGCTTTAATACCAGTAGTAGACTCTCCGGGTAGATATTTTACAAATTCAAATTATATCTTTCAGGGGGGGATGACATACAAAGTTGAAGCTGTTTTTGAAAATGATACCATATCTGGTGTCACAACAATTCCTCAAAAGATGGAAATTAGTTCAGAACCTCAAACTATTTATTCATGCAAAGATAGAAATTATGATGTACCTCAAATAAATATTAATAATTATGACCCATGGTCATTTCCTCCAATAACTGGTCCTATTGACACTTTGACATTGCTACAAGGAGAATGCTTCACAGAAAGTTTTGCCAGTTATCCTTTATTCAAAATAAATTTTAATGAAGATGATTATCAGACAGTCCGTATCATGACATTTGCATTAGATGCAGATTCAATTGACTTAGAGCCATACACTGATACAAACAAAGATGGCATATGGAATGAAAATGAATATTTTGACGATTGGAACCAAAATGGTTTGCGTGACAGTTGTTTTATTAATTTGATTTACGATACTACATATAAAGATGTATATGAATTATGGAAAGAAACGTATCCTCGTGGTTCAAGTCAAGAATTAGGTTGGAAAAAGAATTCTCCATTCAGATATAATCCCTGGCCCTGGAACGTAGAAACTTCACCTATTAGTATGACTTGGTTGTTTTTTGATTATTACGGATTGCAACTAATGACTTTTCAAGCTACAGATGATGCAACATTTAATTATTTTCAAGGTCTTCCTGAATTCAACCAATTTGTGATGCCAAATTCAAATATTGTAAATGGATATGGTTTAGTATCTAGCTCGGCTTCTAGATCTTTCCTTGTTTATATAAAAAGAGATCTATCAAACAGTATTTAATACTACTTAAGTAATAGAAGCTTCTTTGTTTCAATAAGATCAGTTGAAATAAATCGAACAAAGTATATTCCGCTTGAATGTGATTTTGATATCCAAGAGATCTTATGTTTACCTTTCATTAGTTCTTGATTAATTAAAACATCTACTACCATTCCATTTATATCAATTATTTCTGCAAATACTTGCGATCTATTATTTAAGGTAAAAATAATGTTAGTTATGGGATTAAAAGGATTTGGATAAGGATCGCTAATTGAAAAAGATGATGGAATTGTCTCTTGATCAATTTTTACTATTGTTTCTCCAAATAACTGATCTTTAAAGTCCCATTCTTCATGTAATGGCCATTGATCATAGGTGTGTTCACTATACTCTCCCATCATATTAATAAACGCACTTTGACCAGGTGGATTAATATTATAATCAATAGCTTCGTTTGAACTTAGTTCAAGAGCGTATTGGTATGTGCCATGATCATTTATTGTGTACGGAATATTTTTTACATCTTCAAGAGTAACTAAGCTTAAAGAAGCAATATAATCAGTAATTAAGTCATTGCGATCACATAAAGAGATTCCATTTATCCAAGGACCTAAATCACCATTATTCCACCATGAAACAGGTTTATTATTAAAATTTGCAAAATAACCAATAGAGGAGTTATCACCCTGGGGTAGATCTTCAAAGTCTAAGAACGCGCCCCATTCTTCAGATCCATCTCCTTTATGGGGTAAATATGGATGGACACCATCACTGCGATCTTGATGTAGCCCCCCATGCCAATAGCCAATATTTCCATCATGATCAATAACAATATAATTAAATGACATCGGTGCAAGCTTTATCGCATTTTCAAACTCTACCATATTTGTGGCTTTCATTGCATTATAGAGATAGCTAGTACTTTCAATTTCTTTTTTCCAAAATGTCATTTTATATGAATAGACTTGATGTGATGGCAAATACGCTGAAAATACTGGTCCATGAATTGTTCTATAATGTCTAAAAATTTCATATCCTGTAAATGTATATATTGTATCAGTAATTACTTCAAATTCTAACCATTCACCATTATGCCAATATCCATCATCAAAGTTCTGACTTTGAGTGGAATCTATATAGACATCTACGTTATCACTTACCCCGCTGGTATTTGTCCAACCCATATAATCCGAATGACCAATTACTACTCCTGGAAATCCTGGTATACTTAAACCACCAACATGCAAATCTGGTGATTTGAGCTCAACTTCCATTGTTCTTGATGTTTCATTATAATTGGGTCCTCCCATTTGTGGGCAACCAAGAATCATACTGTTACCAGTAGAAGATTTAGATGAGCTAATTGCAGCGGAAAAACTCCCTAATTTAAATATTAAACCATTTTCTTCAGCAAATTGTCGTATTTCCTGTCTATGGGATTCAACTTCCGCAGCGATATGATCAGGAATGACCATACCAGAATAATTCCAATTACGATTATAAACCATTCCATTGTCTATTAAAGTGGTAGTACATGTACTATCATTAATAGGTCGATTTTGATTAAACCAATTCCAGCCATTATCTTGTAATTCAGTAAGCCGAATTAATTCTTCCCCACCAAACATGCCAAATAGCCTAACAAAATACACCGCAAAAGCTAATGAATGATGTACTTCCCAAGGTTCAAATTCTGTTCCAATATATTCTAAAGGCTTATATTTAGAAGAATTAAATGACATTGAATCCGCGTATGCATTTATCCCTCCAACATAAGCAATAATTAATTGTTGAACTTCAAAATCCAATTCGGAAAACATCTCATCGTATTCTGTTTTAGTATATCCTAACCGACGAATGTCCTTATCAAAACTCAATGTCTGATCGCCAAACCATTCACTTAACCTGCCCAAAGCTCCTCTTCTATTTAAATCCATTTGATAAAGACGATCTTGTGCTTCAGCAAAACCCTGACCATAAGAAACTGAATAATCATCATCGGCAACAATATGAGGCACCCCATATTCATCACGATGAATAAATATAGTTGTACCATTAGGTGCTTCCAGAGTCATATCATTTGCAAAGATTATTGAATACATAATCAAAATGAATAGGCTATATCTTTTCATTATTTATTTATTTCCTTTTCTATCATTCTTTAATCTTTTATTTAATTCAGCGATTTTTTTATTTCCAACATACCAAGGAGGTAAATTTTCAAAATCAGGAATACCATCATTTATTAATGTTTTTTTTGTTTTATCATTAAGATATTTTTCACTCTTTACTGCACCTGCGCATATAAATACTAAATCAGAATCTTCACTTGCTTTTAAAGCGCGTTTACTATTTGGAAATACATTAATAAAATCACCTTTAGATAATGAAATATCATCTCCATTTATATGTATAATACCTTTGCCATCAATTACTATATAAACTTCTTCTTGTTCTTTATGCTGGTGCATGAACGTATATCCTTTCCCAGCTGGAAGACGAATGACTGTTAATCCAATAGCGCTTAGCGAAAGATCATCTTTTAAGTGACTTAACCAATTTGGGAGATTTGTAAAATCCAGGTTCGTTTTTTTATAACCCGGCATAATTTCTATTATTAATTAAGAATTAATCGGTCATCTACAAAAACAATATTTAGTTTTTGTAGCATTAACATAGATTTTGATTCCTTCTTTTTTCGAATATATTCGGTAAATGGTTCAATAAGAACATCAAGAAGGTAGATATTAGGATTTCCGACAAGATCTTCCAGTACTTCTGCGTCCATACGTCTTAATTTTTTTAATTCTTCCCAAACCTTATCATAATATTTCTCAAAACTTATTAATAGAGGCTTAGCATAGAATGAAAAACGCTCATATTCATTTATTAGCCATAACTCCTCTTCATTGGGATCATACATGTTATCTTTTAACATTTTTTTCACCAAAGCTTCAACTTTGGGTTTGCTTCCCTTGTACGGTGATTTTTTTGCCATTTTTAATAACCTAAATTTCTTATTCTACATTCCATTTAATTCAGTCTATAAGATATTTAAGTAATGATACATGGGCAAGTAATATTATCAAAAAATTAAATAAAATATCATTTCTTTAATGCCAATGTTAACCCATCACCTATAGGTACTATACTAATATCCACTCTTGAATCACTATGTAGTTTTTTATTTAATGATCTAATCGATTCTGTATCAATATCATTAATACGTTCATCGGCTACATCTCCACTCCATAAAACATTATCAATTGCAATTAACCCTCCGGGACGTGATAATTTCAAACATAACTCATAATAATTATCATAATTTATTTTATCTGCATCAATAAATGTGAAATCAAATGAATTTGATAAACCAAGATCAATTAATTTCTGTAAAGTATCTATAGCAGGGCCTATTCTTAAATCTATTTTATCCCTTACATTTGCATCCGTCCAAAACTTTTCAGCTATATCAGTATATCTTGTACTTATATCACAAGCAATTATTTTTCCGTCAGCTGGTAAAGCAAGTGCAACACTTAATGAACTGTATCCAGTAAATACACCAACCTCTATTGTTTTTTTTGCTCCCATTAGATTTACAAGTAGCTGCATAAATTGACCTTGTTCAGGAGAAATCTGCATATTCCGCTGTTCCATTCTATATGTATGTGCACGTAAAGAGAATAAGTTTTCATCTTCTCTTAGGGAATTTTCACACAAATATTTATAAATAGAGTCCGTTATTGAAATTGTTTGATTACTCATTGTATTGTTCCTCTAGATAAAAGATTGCTTCATTACTTTTTACAAATTGTAATAAATATTTATACCACTTAAAATAGATGCAATACTACCACGTTGAAGAGGATCCTTCCATAGATCTACTAACCCATAATGTAAAATAATTCTTATCCCGATCTTTTCATTTATGCCAAAAGAACCTCCCATTAAAACTCCATAATCAATATTAAGTTCATCAGGTTTAACCGTTATAGAGCTGCCCGTTGAATATGTTTCATTTGCACTTAAGGGATTGGCGATATAAATACCTCCAAGAAGCATCATTTTTCCAATATTTATTGGATAATAAGATTCTATATTTATAAAAGTTATGTTTAAAGTAGTATCAATATCATAACGTCCATTAATATATCCTCCATTTAAATAACCAATACTAGTTTTAAGAGGACCAAGTTTGCGTTCAATTGAAAATGATAGTGATTTAATATCCCCAGACCATTCCTGCAATTGCTTTTTCTGATGGATGACATTGGAGTGATTGAATCCACCTATGAGTGTTACTCCTATCTCAGCATGTAAGAATGAACACTGTAATACAATGAATAAATATATTTTATTAAATCTCATACAATGAATAAAATTATAAAAATTTTAACTTTCTTTACTTATTGATAGTCTAAAGACTAAATTCAATCAAGGAGAAAATAATGAATAAAATACTACCAATAATAATTTTTACTGTATTATTTACTATAGGATGTGAAAACTTTTTTGGAATTGATAATGATTCTGGAAATCCATATGCAAATGACATGTTGCTTTATGACTTGGAACAGGAGTTAGCATTATCTGAAAAACAAATATCTGATAGTGGAAATTTTTTACGCAGCGGCCGTGATTATTTCCCTGATAATACTTCTCTATGGAAACTTGCTTTATATCTTCAACAAAATTTAACAGAAGAACAGAAACAAAAGCTTCTTTCACCTCCAGAATATCTTATAGCCGAAGAAATTTCTGAAGAAAATGATATTCATCATAAACGTCTTCGTCATCATCAAAGAATGGATGAATTTATACGCTCGATCTTAAATGAAAATCAATTATCAGATTACGATGAAATAACTAATTATAAAAAAACCGCATTAGAAGAGATATTCACCTCATTAAAAGATGGAACACATACAAAACAAGAAACACATAGTCAGATGATGGGTGTAATGGAGTGGTTCAGAGCTTCAATGGATAAACTATTAACAGACGAACAAAAATCTATATTAGAACAAATGCGTAAACAAAAGGATGATCATTGGCGTAAAAATAGAGGTGGATATGGTAAATACTCAAAAGATTCTAATAAGATGCGTCAAGAAATGTATGATGTCCTGGGTATGTCTGCAGAACAAATCTCTACACTTGAGACGCTTGAAGAGTCATTTAAATTATCCTTAGAATCATTGTATAATAACTTTGTAGATGATATTGTGAATTATACACCAGAACAATACATACAGAATGTTCAAAGCATTACCGATTCGTTCCATGAAGATAAGATATCAATATTTGATGCAATTCAATTAGAAATAATTGAAATACACCGTGCTTTAGCGCGACGTTTTATGAAACACTCACGTTGGGGACATAAAGGTTAATTAGTATAATTCAGTAATAAAAAAAGGGCTATACAGCCCTTTTTTTATTACTTTTTTCTTCCAAGATGTGGTTCATAAAATGAAGATGAATATTTATTTAAATGTTTAATCATTGCGTTTGAAACTTTATCAAATTCTTCTTGAATAAGCCAGTGACCAGCATAAAGCTCTATAAAATTATAAGGACCTTTCATATACTTCTCACTTAATTCTACAGATTTCCTCCCAATAGCCATATCCATATTACCCCAAATAAATAAAGTAGGAACCTCAACATTTTCAAATTGTATATAATCACTAGGTTTTCTTCTATTTCCTATATTTGCTCGATACCAATTTAACG
>CAYTYA010000031.1:6898-18231 GCA_964442015.1 uncultured bacterium | reverse complement strand
AGAATATCAAGAGCGCGAGGTCGTAAACGTAGGACGCATTATAAGGCTGGACATGTTGCTGTAATGAGTTGTCCACAATGTACGCAGAAAAAGATGCCTCACCGTGCTTGTCCAAATTGCGGCTATTATCGTGGACGCCCTGTTGTTTCAGCATCTGATTAAGCTATATTAATGAAAATTGCCTTAGATGCTATGGGAGGAGATTACGCACCTCACTCCCCTGTAAAAGGTACTTTAAAATTTTTAGAAAATTCTTCTTCTAATATAGAAGTGATATTAGTTGGAGATAAAAATATTTTAAATCAAGAGCTTGGGAAATCTATCCCCAGTGGTATTCGAATTCATCATACTACTCAAGTAGTAAGTATGCATGATCATGCTTCAAAAGTTATTAAATCAAAACCAGATTCATCGATAGTCCAAGGAATAAACTTGGTTAAAGATGGTGTTGCGGATGCATTCGTTAGTGCAGGTCATACAGGAGCAATTATGGCTACCTCTCTTCTAACGCTTGGTCGAATTGAAGGTCTCAATAGACCTGCATTAGCAGCTTACATACCGACGCCTAAAGGCGGAAAGATTCTTTGTGATGTTGGTGCAAACCCTGATGCTCGTCCAGAACATATGTTACAATTTGCAATTATGGCTTCTACGTATTTTGATCATGTAGAAGGAAAAAATAAACCAAAGATAGCATTAGTAAATATTGGTACTGAACCCAGTAAAGGAAGTGAATTATACCAAGAAGCACACAAATTATTAAAAAAAGAACTTCGTAATGATTTTATTGGAAATGTTGAAGGGAGACATTTATTGGATTCCCAGGCAGATGTATTGGTTTGTGATGGTTTTGTCGGAAATACAATTCTAAAGTTTGCAGAAAGTTGGGTAAATATATTTCTTAAACAATTAAATAGACAAATTACGCATAAGAGATATTACCAAATGACTGCACGAATATTAGAACCGGTATTTTCAAACTTAAAAAAATTATATGATTATGAAGAGTTTGGTGGGGTTCCATTACTTGGTGTAAATGGTGTTATTATTGTCTCACATGGCACCTCCTCCCCTAAAGCAGTAAAAAATTCTCTAATTGCTGCACAAAAATGCATATCTGAGAACCTCCTTGGGGATATACAGAATGGAATACAAGAACATATGGTAGGTTCAAATTGAGAGCAGCAGTTTCAGCTACGTATCGTTATTTACCTAAACAAGTTATGACCAATCATGATTTGGAAAAAATGGTGGATACTTCAGATGAGTGGATACAATCAAGGACAGGCATTGCTGAACGGAGGGTTGTTAGTGAAGGTGAAACAACTTCAGATATGTGTACTCATATTGCTAAGGGACTACTAAAACGATCCAATACAGATCCAAATGAAGTAGAGGTAATTATTATAGCAACAGTGACTCCAGACATGCCTACTCCAGCAACTGCATCCCTTGTGCAAAATAGAATAGGTGCAAGTAATGCTTGGGGTTTTGACCTTTCTGGTGCTTGTACAGGATTTATTTATGCTGTAGACACTGGAACTAGATTAGTAGAATCAGGAAAATATAAAAAAGTAATGATCATTGGCGTAGATACCATGAGCTCTGTATTAGATTATACAGATCGCAATACTTGTGTCTTATTTGGAGATGGTGGCGGAGGAATAATGCTTGAACCTGCTGAAAATGAAGAGAATGGTATTATTGACTCTATTTTGCGGACGGATGGCTCTGGAGGAGAATATTTAAAAATTCCTGGTGGAGGAAGCCTTCATCCTGCTTCCCATGAAACGGTTGATCAACACCTGCATTATATTACACAAGATGGAAAAGTGGTTTTCAAATCTGCTGTAAAGGGTATGGCAGAAATTAGTGAAGAAATTCTAATTAATAATAATATAAAAAGTAGCTCAATTGACTTATATGTTCCTCATCAAGCAAATAAACGTATAATAGAAAGTGCTGCTCAACGATGCGGGTTTAATGATGATCAAGTATATATTAATATTGATCGATATGGAAATACTACTGCAGGTACTATTCCAATTTGTTTGGATGAAGCTGTAGAACTAGGAAGAATTAACGAAGGTAGCCTTATTTTACTAGCTGCTTTTGGCGCTGGCTTTACTTGGGGAAGCATGCTTATACGTTGGGGAAAATAATAATGTTAACTGCTTTTTTATTCCCTGGTCAAGGTTCACAAAAAGTTTCTATGGGGTATGATCTCTATAAACATACTGATGTTGGAAAAGAATATTTTGATCTCGCAAATGATATTATGGCATGTAATATAAAGGATATAATTTTCAATGGTCCTGATAAAAAATTAAAAGAGACATTATATACTCAACCTGCTATTTTTATAGTAAGCGTAATTATAGGAAAAATATTAATAGATAGAGGATTGATGCCAGCAATGGTAGCAGGTCATAGTTTGGGAGAATATTCAGCTTGTACAATTTCTGGATCCTTTTCTTTTGAGAATGGATTATCCTTGGTAAAATTACGTGCTGAAAATATGCAAATTGCTGGAAAAACAAACCCCGGAACCATGGCAGCGATAATTGGAATGTCTTTTGAAGATATTCAGAAGATTTGTACAACTATATCTAAAGAAAACAGTATTGTTGTACCAGCTAATCATAATTCAGCGAATCAAATAGTAATATCTGGCAATAAACCCGCTGTTGAAGAAGCCATGAATCAAGCTCGTAATTCCGGAGCTAGACTTGTAAAAGAACTAAATGTGAGTGGGGCTTTTCATTCTCCATTAATGCATAGCGCTAAGGATGCATTATCCGAAGCATTGGATAAGACAAAAATAAATAATGCCAATATACCAGTTTATTCGAATGTAAGTGCAACAGCAACTTTAAAATCGGATGAAATTAGACTAAATTTAAAAAATCAAATCGATTCACCTGTCCTTTGGAGTAGTACAATTAGGAATATGAAAAATGATAAGGCATCAAAAATGATCGAAGTTGGACCTGGAAAAATATTACAAGGATTAACACGAAAAATAGATAAGGACATCCAATCAATGGGAATGGAAAATCTAGAACAAATTAATGAATTTGCTTATGTTTGATCTATCTGAAAAAATTGCTTTGGTTACTGGAGCTTCCAGAGGAATTGGAAAATCTATTTCTATGATACTTGCGCAAAATGGAGCTCATGTTATTTGTGTTAGTAGAAATATAGATGATGTGCAATCAGTAGCGAATAAAATTACAGATCAGAAATTTATTGCAACTGCAGAATCCTGTGACATCTCTGATTCAAATAATGTAACTGAATTAGTTAAAAAAATAATTGAAAAGCATGGCCGTATTGATATCTTAATCAACAATGCTGGGATTACTAGGGATAATCTATTAATGAGAATGTCTGATGATGACTGGAATGAAGTAATCAATGTAAATTTAAAAGCTGCTTTTACTGCAATTAAGGCAGCATCACGCACAATGATAAAACAACGTTGTGGAAGGATTATTAACATCTCATCTGTGGTTGGCCTAATAGGAAATGCTGGACAAGCAAATTATGCTGCATCTAAAGCAGGACTTATTGGTATGACAAAATCTATAGCTAGAGAGTTATCTTCACGTGGAATTACTGCAAATTGTATTGCACCTGGCTATGTGGAGACTGAGATGACAAATAAACTTGCAGATGAAGTTAAATCATCATTAAATGAACGAATACCCCTTGGCAGAATAGGAAGTGTTGAAGATATAGCATATGCAGTGGCATTTTTGGCTTCTGATGAAGCAAGCTATATTACTGGACAAACCCTTGCTGTAGATGGTGGTATAGTTATGTAACTTAGTAAAAGGAGAATAATAATATGTCTACATATGACAAAGTAAAAGATATCATCATTGATAAACTCGGAGCAGAGGAAGATAAAATCACAGAAAGCGCATCATTTATGGATGATCTTGGTGCAGACTCTCTTGATACTGTTGAGCTAATTATGGAATTAGAAGAAGAATTTGGTCTTGAAATACCAGATGAAGAAGCTGAAAAGTTAGCTACTGTTGCTGATGCTGTAAAATATATAGATTCAAATAGTTAATAACTCATCTATGCGCGTTGTCGTTACAGGAATGGGAGCTTTAGCACCTAATGGGAATACTGTTCCAGAATACTGGAACTCCTTAGTTTCTGGTAAAAGCGGCATTGATCGTATTACTTATTTTGACACCAGCGATTTTCCAGTAAAAATTGCTGGAGAAATAAGCAACTTTAATCCAGAAGATCATTTTGAGCGTAAAGAAGTACGAAAATTGGATCCATTTAGCATTTATGCTCTTGTAGCTTGTAATGAAGCGGTCAAAATGGCTGGGTTAGATTCATTTAATTTCGATCAAAATCGTGCAGGTGTTATGATAGGTTGTGGAATTGGTGGTATTAATACACTATTAGATCAACATGATGTCCTTAATAATAGTGGCGCTAGGCGTATAAGTCCCTTTTTTGTGACAAAATTGATTGTAAATATTGCTGGAGGGCAAATTGCAATAAAATGGAATTTGAAAGGTCCAAATCAAACTATTGTTTCTGCATGTGCTTCTGCAACTGATGCCATTGGAATGGCATTGCGAGCTATTCAAAGCGGAATGGCAGATATAATGATAGCTGGCGGTACAGAAGCATCAGTTTGTGATTTGCCACTAGCAGGATTTTCAAAGATACGTGCTTTATGTAATGACGCTGATCCACCTCAAAGTGCCAGTTGTCCTTTTGATAAAAATAGAAGTGGCTTTGTAATGGGTGAAGGGGCAGGTATGCTTGTATTAGAAACTGAAGAACACGCTCTTTCTCGTGGAGCAACAATCCTAGGTGAACTTGCTGGCTACGGTGTCACGAATGATGCTTATCATGTAACGCAGCCTGCTGAAGGGGGCGCTGGAGCTGTTAATGCAATGCAATTAGCAATTAGAGATGCTAAGGCTAAGCCAAAAGATGTTAACTATATTAACGCCCATGGAACTTCTACTCCATTTAATGATAAAAATGAAACTGCTGCTATAAAAACTGTCTTTGGAGAACATGCGCATAGATTGAAGATCAGCTCGTCAAAATCAATGACAGGTCATTTATTAGGCGCAAGTGGCGGTATAGAAGCAATTGCTGGATTAAAAGTACTAGATGAGCAAATTATTCCTCCTACAATTAATTATAATTCACCTGACCCAGAATGCGATTTGGACTATGTGCCTAATACAGCTCAAAAGCAAAAGGTTGATTTCCTATTATCTAATACTTTTGGCTTTGGTGGCCATAATGCCGTTATAGCTTTGCGCAAATGGCACGGTTAGTAAGTATTATTAGTTTTTTTAAATCCCTCCTTTTCCCAGCTTCCATAACTCGTTTTTCTAAATTAACAAATATAATAGGCTATCGTTTTAATAAAACAGAATATCTGGAACAAGCTTTCACTCATCGATCTGTTTCATCTGAACCTCGGGAAAATTATGAACGTCTTGAGTTTTTAGGAGATGCAGTTATAGATATCATAATTAGTAGAGAATTAATGCGCTATTATCCTGATGGAGATGAGGGCTTATTAACAAAGAAACGATCTGCTTTAGTACAACAGTCATTCTTATCTAGAATAGGAAATATGCTAAATATTATGGATTATTTGATTGTTGAACCAAATGTAGATTTAGAAAATGAAAAAGTTGTGAATAAACAACAAGCAAACCTAGTAGAAGCACTCATAGGTGCATTATATCTTGATGGTGGAATAAAACCTGCAAAAATCATGATTATAAATACAATTTGGAAGCATAGGAATGAAGCGTGGAAAACTATAAATTACAAAGGTCAATTAATTGAATATTGCCATGCAAATGGAATCAATAATCCAAAGTTTCACCTTGTTAATGTATCGGGTCCTGATCACCAAAAAACTTTTGAAATACATGTGTCAATTAATGGGAATGAATATCCTACCGGAATTGGGACAGATAAAAAGACTGCTGAACAATCAGCAGCTCAAAATGCTTTAGAAAGTCTTATAGGATAATTATTATTTCAAATCGTTAATTTGATCTCTTATTTTTGCAGCAACTTCATATTTTTCATTATCAACAGCAATTTGTAAACGATCTTCTAATTCTTTAACAGATAATACTTTATCTGAACTTTTGCTAGATACATATTCACTTTCTGACAAGCCAGCTTCTTCAAATAATTCATCAGAAATCATAATAGGCGCTTTCATTCTTAAGCCTACTGCAATAGCATCGCTTGGCCTAGAATCAATTGAACGTTTTCCTGTAATTTCACTATTGATATCTAATGAAGCATAAAAAACACCGTCTTCAATATTTGTAATTCTAACTGCAACTAGATTAGCATCAATTTCATCAATTAAAAGACCAATTAGGTCATGCGTAAGAGGACGAGGTGTCTCCATTGCTTCCAAAGCTAGAGCAATAGATTGTGCTTCAAAAGATCCTACTATCACAGGTAATTTTCTTTCGCCATTAATTTCAGTTAATATAACAGCATAACTTCGACTAGGTGGGTGAAATGAGATTTTTTGTACTTTAACTGGTACCATATATGAATATAATTTAGGATATCAAAAGCTGCGTTAGCTAATCTTTTTTTTTATTCAAATTAATTATTATTGATCTATCAGCTCTTCTTTTAATCTTAATATTTTCTCCACAGGTGATGGATCCGTACCATGTAAATAGGCACACCACAAACTAACCCAATCTCCAAAATGAATTAGATGAAGTAATCGCTCAAATCTTGTAGCGCCGTGTAATGAAATCTCAAATTGATTTTTTACTATTGTTTCTAATATCCTATTTGATATTTTCTGTCTTATTGATATTCTTTCATGATCACTTTCATCAGTTAACCAAATGATACTGAGTTTTTCTATGAGCTTGGGATTGTTTTCCCACCCAACAATTTCATTATGATTAAACTCAGGAATCTCATTACAAAAAGCTAACATTTTACTATTTTCTGATAATTGGTTAGACCACCTTAATGCAACTATCGATGTATTATCTGTTTCTCCATATATAATCGGAATGGTATCAAAAATTTTATTTGATAATACCCAGGTTGGATTTTTTTGATCATTAAGGCTGTAATCATCCCTTACAGATTTTAATAATTTGATTGAATTCATAAGGTTATTATTAAGATCAATTTTAATTAAACCAAGATGTAAAAATAAGTATAGCATTGGAACAAATGAATATGCCAATGCAGCCCGGGGTTGCAAACCGGAGGGAATAAGTATAAAATCAAGATCATTACTACTAAGTTTTTTTGATAAAATTCCTCCTGTAGTTATACCATAAATTTGGCATTCTTTTGATAATGCATCTTTGAATGCACTTAAAGTTTCTTCAGTCCCTCCCGAATAAGATGAAACGACCACCAGCGAATGTTTATTTGCCCATTTAGGAATAAAATAATTTCGAGAGACAATCAATGGAATAGATAGATCATTTTTAAGGAGCATTTTATTTATATCTCCTCCTATTGCAGATCCACCCATTCCTACGACAATGATATTATGTATATTATTATATTTTTTATTTAATCTGATTTTTTTACCAATTTTAGATGCTTGATTAATGTCATCCGCAAAATTATATACGGCATCTTTCATTCCTTGCGGATCTATAAATTTGGTCATTTTAATATTCCCTATTTTTTAAATAATTAGTAAATAGCTTTAATTCATTTCTATTGGATTTAGGAATAACGAGTAAGTTATCTAATCCATCTTGAAGATACTTATCTGATAAAGACTTAGTCTCAGTATAAATATCGTTCTGATCAAAAAAAGATCGTAATAATTCAATCGTTTTTTCTATAGGAAAATCTTTAATTGTATAACAAAAATCAGACCACTCTTTTGGAACCATTTTCCGAGCTGTAATTGTTAATGCTGTTTGCTTTTTTGAAAGAATATCGCTTCCAAGACTTTTTCCCATAGATATAGCATCGCTGAATATCTCCAAAATATCATCTTGTATCTGAAAAGATTTACCAATATTATAACCAAAATCTCTAAGCTGTTCACAAACCTTACTATCTTGATTAGATAAAAGAGCTGGTATTTCAGCACAAAGGCCAATTAAAGCACCAGTCTTGTTTTCGATCATATGTAAATATTCATCTAATGAAATTTCCTCTTTTCCTTCATATTCTTTATCATATGCCTGACCAACACAAACATCTAATGCAACATCATTAAATCGGTTATAAATATTTTGAGAATTGGTATTTATATTACCAATCAATCGTTGTGCTTCTACAAAAATAGCATCTCCAGCTAAGATGGATGTAGATGTGTCCCACTTATTTTGAACAGTTGGTTGTCCATGCCGCACTTGATCATTATCCATTATATCATCATGAACAAGTGTAAAATTGTGTAATAGTTCAACTGCTAGAGCAGCGTTTTTAATATCACTACCTTCTAATTCAAACGCATTTCCTGTAAGTATTAATAGTATTGGGCGAAGTCGTTTCCCTTTTCCCTTAAGCACATACTTTAATGGATCATATAAGTATTTAGGTTTATCTGGAAAGGGATACGCGATTAATATTTCATCAATGTCTTTTTGTATCTTCTTTATAATAGATAAGAAGTTTTTGTCAATGGTCATCTAATTTAATATTGCCAATTGTTTGTAATTTATTTAGAACTAGATTTTTTATTTCCTCCATTCTTTCAAGGGAATTTGCTTCAAATCTACATACAATTACGGGTTGTGTATTAGATGACCTAACAAGCCCCCAACCATCTCCAAATTTAATACGTACTCCGTCTACTGTTATACAATCATAGTTATCTTTAAAATAATTAATAGCTTCATGAGCAATTCTAAATTTTTCTTCATCAGATTCACAGGTCATTCTCATCTCAGGTGTAGAATAATATTTTGGTAAATCTTCTTTTAATTCAGATAATTTTTTATCAGTACGCGATAGGGTCTGAACTATTCTCGCAGCAACATATATTGCATCATCATACCCATAGTAATCATCAGCAAAAAAAATGTGACCACTCATTTCTCCTCCTAATTTACATCCCAATTCATTCATTTTCTGTTTAATCAATGAGTGACCTGTTTTCCACATTAACGGTTTTCCCCCAAGCTTTATAATCATATCCTCTAAAGCTTGAGAGCACTTGACATCAAATAAGATCGTCTCCCCATTTTGTATAACCTCTGGCAAAAATAGAGCCATTAATTGGTCAGCCCATATAATATCTCCCGTCTCATCAACAACGCCAACTCGGTCTGCATCACCATCAAACGCTATTCCAATATCATGATTTCCTAATTTCATTATATTTACCAAATCTTTTAAATTTTCTTTTACTGTTGGATCTGGATGATGATTTGGAAATGTACCATCTGGTTCACAAAAAAGTTCTGTGAGCTCTACATTTAAATTTTTGAAAATATCAGGAGCATTGATTGCACCTGCTGCATTACCACAATCCATTACGACTTTCATTGGCCTCTCAATATTGATTTTTTCTATTATCATAGATTTATAATCGGATTTTATATCATGTTTGATTTCGTTTCCTTCACCAATATCAAAATCACTATTATCAATATATTTTCTTAAAACTTGTATATTTTCCCCATATACAGCTTTACGATCAAGAGACATTTTAAATCCATTAAATTCTGGAGGGTTATGACTACCAGTAATCTGCACAGCTCCTCCCACCTCTAATTTAAACATGCTATAATAATTTGCTGGTGTGGGTAATATTCCCAAATTAATTACATCAACTCCAGTTGACAACACCCCTTTTTTAAATTGATCCATGAGTTCGGGTGTTGTTAAACGAATATCACCACTCAAAGCTATTTCATAAAAACCATTTCTTTTTACAAAAGTCCCAAAACCCATACCTAGTTGAACAACAATTTCAGGAGGAAAATCATCTATTACTTTTCCTCTTATATCATACTCTCTGAAAATATATTTATTTACCATATGGAAGTTTACATATAATATTTTCTAAACTATAATGATGCTTTTTATTTTAGGTAAGAACCTTAAAAATTTTAATTTTTCACTAAAATAAATATGATGATATTATTCTTTTTTAAATAATTCACCCTCTATATCACGAAACGCTTTGAACTCTATTGGATTACCACTTGAATCAGAAAAAAACATAGTCGCTTGTTCTCCTGCTAAACCTTTAAAACGTATATATGGTTCAATAATAAAAACGATATTATATCTAATTAAACGATCAGCCAAATTATTCCAATCTTCCATTGTTAGTATAACTCCAAAATGTGGGATAGGGACTTGCTTCCCATCAACATCGTTAAATGTGTTCGGAATTTTCATTTTATCATTGAGATGACATACTAATTGATGTCCAAATAGGTTAAAGTCTATCCATGTTGAATCACTTCTTCCTTCTTTGCATCCCAGTATATTTGCATAAAATTCTCTGGCTGCTTTCAAGTTGTGAACTTCTATTGCTAAATGGAAGGGTTTAGGCATAGTTGAATGTAATTTCTAACATATCTTAATCATAAAATATTTATACTTAAATTATATAAATATTAGTTAGGGAAAATATTTATGATCAAACAATTAACTATTAACATATCATATATTTTATTTCTTTTCATTACTATTTCCAGTTGCGAGAATAGTGATAATTATCATCTAAAGGAATATGTCTATAAAAATGATCCGGCCTTTAGATACGAAATTGTAGAGACATTTTCTGGAGTTGGATGGAAAGAGTACTATATAAAAATGGTTTCAGGTACTTGGTTAACAGAAAAAGAAGTGAACCATACTGAATGGTGGCATTGGATAACAATAGTTGTACCAAATAATGTTGTAGAAACTGAAGCTCTCTTAATGATTGGTGGAGGTTCAAGTAAAGATCAAGAACCAAGAAAAGCATCTGAAATACTCATAAATACTGCTTTAGAAACAAACTCAATTATTGCAGAAATTAGTAACATCCCCTTTCAACCACTTAATTATGCTAATGATACTAAAGATGATAGATATGAAGATGATCTTATTGCATATGGATGGAAGAAATTTTTAGAACAAGGTGCAAAAGATGTAGATGTTTCATGGCTTGCTCGTTTACCTATGACTCGCGCCGTTGTAAAAGGAATGGATGTAATTCAGAAAGTTACAAGTGATTTTAAGATAACGATTGATAAATTTGTTGTTGCTGGAGCATCAAAAAGGGGATGGACAACCTGGACAACAGCAGTCGTAGATAATCGAGTTATTGCTATTATTCCAATTGTAATTGATTTATTAAA
>CAYTYA010000031.1:0-6798 GCA_964442015.1 uncultured bacterium | reverse complement strand
ACATATAATCCTGAAAGCCTCATTTCCTTTTATCATGCAATAATTACAGATAGTGATATCCCAAAATTCAATTGGTATGTAAGCAATGATAGCATTTATTTGAATGTAAATACTGATGCTAATTATACAGTAAAAAGCTGGGAAGCTATCAATGAAAATACTCGCGACTTTCGTGTAGCAGTTATTGGAAAATCTTGGAAGTCAAATAAAATAAATACTACATCAAATGATAAATATTACCTCCATGTTAGTAAACCTAAAACTGGTTACAAAGCTGGTTTATTAGAAATCACTATTGAATCTGGTACTAAAGTACCTTTTGTATTTACAACAGGTACTTTAGTATCTCCAAACTCTTATCCATTCATGCCCTTTAAACCAAAAGTTCCAAAAGGTGAACGCATTAAATAGTATAAATTTTAGTACTTAATCCAACTTTTATTAAAGATAATTATTTTATCGTCGATAACATTTACTTCAGATATATTGATTCATAAATAGCAACTATATAAGAAGAAGAATAAATTAAGTTTTTCATTATAATTTCATACTTATTTCAAAAGTTTTTCCTCCACAAAGATGATAAATTTACTTTTATACTTGAACAAATAATCTTTGTAAAATATATTGATGGTAGCCAACCAAGCGGTAAATCGCTTATTCACTTACCAGCCAAGTTTTTTTAAAATTGTTAACACCACATACCAATTAAGAGGACATATATGGCAGAAGCAATGGAATTTGATTTTTCACTTCCTTCAAATGAAGGAAAAAAGTTTGATCCTGAACTTGTAGAGAAAGTTAAAAGGATTCAAGAAGAAGCTAATGGTAAAGCATCAACAAAAGAGATACCTGAAAAATTTACTATAGAATCATACTATACAGATGATGACTTAGGAGCAGATGTTTTAAAGAATAAATACCTAGCTCCTTGGGAAAATCATCCTATGGAAATATGGCAAAGACAAGCAAAAGCACTTGCTTCTGTCGAAAAAAATAAAAAGCTTCAAAAACAATGGGAAAAGAAATTTTTTACCGTTCTTGAGGATTTTAAATTTGTTCCAGGTGGCCGAATAATGCATGGAGCAGGTCGCGATGACATCACAACAACATTGAACAATTGCTATGTCGTAGCAATCAAAGATGACCAAATTAATGATATATATAAAACAGTAGTAGATGAAGCTTTAACATATAAATATGGCGGTGGATGTGGGCATGATCTTTCCGTCCTAAGACCCTCAGGTGAAGCAATAAATGGAACTGGTGGAGAATCATGTGGGCCAACAGGGTTTATGAATCTTTTTTCTGAAAATACTAATACAATTGCACAACATGGACGTCGTGGTGCCAATATGCAAACTTTACGTGTGGATCACCCTGATATAGAAAAGTTCATTAGTATAAAGACAGGCGATATTGATATGGTTAAATATTCAAACATATCCGTTTTGCTCACACATGATTTTATGAAAGCAGTTGATGAAGATTCAGATTTTGATCTATGTTGGGATAAAAAAGTATATAAAACAATACCAGCAAGAGATATTTGGAAACAGATTATTGAAAATGCTCATAAGAGTGCAGAGCCAGGGCTTCTTTTTTGGGATACAATGAAAGATTATCATAATGCAGAATATTGTAGTCCTTTAGTATCAACAAATCCGTGTGCAGAGCAACCGCTTCCTGATGGTGGTTGTTGTAATCTTGGCGCAGTTAACCTTGAACGTTTTGCGGATGAATCAGGCAATTTTATGATTGATGAGTTTAAAGAAACTGTATCTATTGGGACTAGATTCCTGGATAATGTTATTGATTACAATCTAGATCGACATGCGCTAGATGCACAAAAAGAAAATGCCACAAATGATCGTAGGATAGGTCTTGGAATACTCGGCCTTGGTGATATGCTTCTTAAAATGGGCATTAAGTATGATAGTGAAGATGCTTTACAAACTACAGATCAGATTATGAAAATTTTTCGAGATACTGCATATGAAACAAGTAATACCTTAGCACAAGAAAAAGGTGTTTTCCCCAAATATGATTGGTCGGGATATAGTAAAAGTAAGTTTGTAAAAGATTTACCTAAAATAATACAGGATAATATTCGCAAAACAGGTATACGAAATTCTACAATTACAACTGTTGCTCCAACAGGAAGCGGTGCGATCGTTTCAAGAGTAACTTCAGGTGTTGAACCTATATTTGCAACAAGTTATAAGAGAAGAGTAAAGAAAAATGATGGCTATGGAAAAGATTTTGATGAATATAAAGTTTATCACCCTACAATAAAGAAGTTATTTGGCACTGATGAATCTTTACCTGAATATGTTATAACCGCACATAATATTGATCCATTCTTCCGTGTTAAAATGCAAGGTATTGTTCAGAAATATATTGATAGTTCTATATCATCAACTGTGAATCTAGCTGAAGATATAACTGTTGAAACAGTTGCAGATATTTATATGACTGCATATAAATCTGGACTAAAAGGTATAACTGTATATAGAGAAGGATCTAGAGAGGGAATCTTAGTTACTGATAAGAAAAAAGTTAAAAAAGAAAAAAAGATCAGTAATAATACCACTAAAACAGAATCACAGATATCTCCAACACCTAGAGTCCGTCCGGTTGCTACAAATGGTGAAACCCGTCGCATACGTACAGGTGAAGGTTCTTTATATATTACAATTAATGAAGATCATGAAGGGTTATGTGAAGTATTCACAACTATTGGTAAAGCTGGCGGTAATGCTGCAGCTCAATCTGAAGCTATTAGTAGATTAATATCATTAGCATTACGTTCTGGAGTTAACCCGCATTCTGTTGTCCGTCAATTAAAAGGCATTTCTGGCCCAAATCCAACATGGGAAAATGGTCGCTTAATATTATCGACACCAGATGCAATAGGTAAAGCACTAGATGATTACTTAAAAGAAAAGGAACAACAATTAAATGGTGTAGATGATCTTTCTTATGATGATCAAAAACCGCTAATTACAATGGCACCAACTAGCTCTGATGTGCAAATAAGCACTTGCGAAGAAGGATCTCATGATTTAGTAAATGAAAATGGATGTATTGTATGTAGGCAATGTGGCTGGTCAAAATGTGACTGATATTTCAGAAACTTAATAATTTAAACTATCATTATTTCCTTTTCCTTACTTTCCATAATTTCATTTAAAGTTTTTACATGACTATCTGTAATATCCTGTATTTCTACTTCAGCACGTTTAATTTCATCTTCTGAAATATGGTCTTCTCTTTGAAGAGATCTAAGATGGTTTATAGCATCTCTCCTTACATTTCTTACAGCCACCCTACCTTCCTCGGCTAATTTGTGAATATATTTAGTTAAATCAACTCTTCTCTCTTCAGATAGTGGAGGTATCGGGACATGTATAAGATCACCATTGTTATTTGGAGTTAAACCAAGGTTGCTTTCCATAATAGCTTTCTCTATTTCATCAATAACAGATTTATCAAAAGGATGAATAGTAATTAATCTAGGCTCAGGAATAGATATTGTTGAGAGTTGATTTAAAGGTGTTAAAGAACCATAATAAGACACTCGTATGGATTCAACCAATTCAGTATTTGCTCTACCAGTACGAACTTTGCTCATTTCTGTTCTAGTATGAACTACAGCTTGATCCATGCGCTGTAAAGCATCTTGAGTAATATCCTTTATCATAATATTAATCTCCTACTAAAGTTCCAATTGGTTCACCAAGGACCAATTTTTTTAATTCTCCACTCTTATTAATATTAAAAACTCTAATGGGTAACGAATTTTCTTTACATAAAGATATAGCTGTCATATCCATAACTCGAAGTTCTTTCTGAATTACTTCTTTAAATGAAACCTTTTCATACAACTTGGCATCAGAGTGTAATAATGGATCTTTATCATATACACCATCAACTTTTGTTCCTTTTATTAATACTTCGGCACCAAGTTCTGTTGCTCTTAATGCTGCAGCCGTATCTGTAGTAAAATATGGATTTCCTGTACCGCCAGCTACAATTACAATTCTTCCTTTTTCCAAATGCCGTAGTGCTCTGCGCCTAATATAAGGTTCTGCAATTTGAGCTACAGTTATTGCTGATAATGTTCTAGTAACGGAACCTAAATTTTCTAAAGCATCTTGGACGCATACTGCATTCATAATAGTTGCAAGCATCCCTAAATAATCGCCTGTTACACGTTGCATACCTTTAGAAGCAGCTTGAATTCCCCTGAAAATATTACCTGCTCCAATAATTAATACTATAGAAACACCCATATCATGAATTGAATTAATTTCTTGAGCTAAATTATTTGCTTTAATTGGATCGATACCAAATCCTTTATCACCAGCAAGTACCTCACCTGATAATTTGAGTACAAGCCGCTGATAAGCAGGATCAGACATTATTAATTATAATTAGTTTTCGTTATGAGATTCACCTATCGCAAAACGTATATATCTTCCAACAGCAATATTTTCGCCTAACGTCGCAATAGTTTCAGTAATTAGATCCTTTATTGTCTTATCTGGATCTTTAATAAAAGGTTGTTCAAGTAAGCAGTTTTCCTGAAAATATTTGTCCATCTTACCTTCGACAATTTTTTCAATAACATTCTCTGGCTTCTTGGAACCTTTTGCTTGTTCCATATAAATATTTTTTTCTTTTTTAACTAGATCTTTTGATACAGAATCTCTATTAACAGATACAGGATTTGTAGCAGCAATCTGGATAGATAAATTATGTACTAACTCTTTAAAACCATCTGTTTTAGCTACAAAATCAGTTTCACAGTTTACTTCCAATAGAACACCTAATCTTCCACCATGATGAATATAAGAATATATAAGTCCTTCTTGAGCGGCTCTAGATCCTTTTTTTTCAGCTTTAGCTACACCAGCTTTCCTTAATTCTTCAATAGCTTTTGCAAGATCCCCATTTGTCTCAACAAGAGCTCTTTTACAATCCATCATTCCCGCACCAGTTTTCTCACGTAAAACTTTTACAACTTTAGCATCTACACTCATTTGTCATTCTCCACTTTACCATTATTTTTATCAATTTCATCAGGATTATCGTTATCATCGATAACTTTATCCTTATTTTCTGACAATATTTTATCATCAGATTTATAAGAATCTAAATCATCTTTCTTTTTAGGAGATTCATTGTCTTTAGCTTTTTCATTTTTATTATCCACATCCTTTACTTGTGCGGATAATATTGCATCAGTAAGAGCAGATAATATTAATTGTATAGTTCGAATAGAATCATCATTTGCTGGTATAACATGACTTACGATTGAAGGATCAGTATTGCTATCAACAATAGCTATTACTGGAATTTCTAATCTTATAGCTTCCTGAACAGCAGTAGATTCAAAGTTAGCATCAACTACTACTAACACATCAGGTACTCTTCGCATATCTTTGATACCTCGATGTTGATCTGCTAGCTTAACACGCTCACGATTTAGCATCTGGATTTCTTTTTTTGTTAAATCCTGATAAATACTTGAACCTTCTTTTTCAAGTAATTGTAATCTTTTAATACTTTTTTTAATTGTTGAGTAATTAGTAAGTGTGCCTCCTAACCATCTTTCTACAACATAAAACATACCACAACGATCAGCTTCTTGCTGAACAATATCTTTTGCTTGCTTTTTGGTTCCTACAAAAAGTACTTCTCCATTTTTCTTTACAATTTTAGAAAGAAAATCCTGTGCTTTTTTCAATCCAGATAATGTTTCTTCTAAATTAATAATATGTACACCATTTCTTTCCATAAGAATATAGGGTGCATATGATGGGTGCCATTTTCTTGTAACATGACCAAAATGGGCGCCAGTACTTAATAAATTTTTAAAGTTTACTTCAGACATACTATATTAACGTTTAGAAAATTGGAATCTTTTACGTGCTCCCGGTTGACCATATTTCTTTCGTTCTACCTTTCTTGAATCTCTTTTTAAATAGCCTCCTGCTTTTAATAAAGATCTATAATCAACATTTTCTTCAAGTAATGCTCGCGCTATACCTAATCGAATTGCCCCTGCTTGTCCAGTTAAGCCACCTCCACGTACATTAATATTAAAATCATAGGCTTTAACTTTATCAATGGCTTCTAATGGTTCTAAAACAACATTCGCCAATGTATCACGACAAAGATATTTCCTAAAATCTCTTCCATTTATTGTAATTTTACCTTTCCCAGATGCAAGGTAGACTCTTGCTACAGAAGATTTTCTTCTACCTGTACCATTTTTAATCAAAGATGGCATTATAATTCAATTTCCTTTGGATTTTGAGCAAAGTGAGGATGCGTTGGACCACTGTATATGCGTAAATGAGTCATAATTTTGCGACCCAATTTATTTTTAGGGAGCATACCTTTAATCGCGGATTCTAAAATTCTTTCAGGATGATATTTTCGCACATGGGATACACCAATAAAAGAAGTAGCCCCAGGATAACCTGAATGACTAAAATATGTTTTATCTTTTTCTTTTGAACCGGAAAGAACAATCTTTTCAGCATTGATAACAATAACACAGTCTCCCATATCCATATGGGGAGTATACGTTGGCTTATGTTTCCCTTTAAGCAATTGTGCAATTTTGGATGCAAATCGCCCTAGAGTCTGTCCATTAGCATCAGCTACAAGCCAGTCTTTATTAATTTCAGATTGTTTTATCGAAAATGTATTCATTTTTTTTCAGTTCGAATAAAGCCGCTGAAGGTAGCTTATTACGTTTATTTATGTCAATAAATAATAACTTTT
>CAYTYA010000030.1:0-19817 GCA_964442015.1 uncultured bacterium | reverse complement strand
CCTTATATTGTATAGTTAGAGATTTCTTCAAATATGCCCGTATGGCGATTTTTTTCACCTTATCCTTATCCTTTAGATTATTTTTGATTACAGATGTTTCATCAGGAGAAACATTCCGTGAATGAATACAAACCGACTTCAATTCTCAAAATCTAATGATAGGCTAAATAATAATGAAATGTTAAATGATTAATAAAAAGGCTTGTTTTTAAGTATTTTAAAGAAGTAGTAAGTTAGCTCTAAATATGTTAAAGCGATTTATATTACTATGATTTTTCCTCTACGAAATTCACAAAATAACCATATGTTTAGATCGTATAAATTAAATGACTGTAGAAAAAATATTGCACACAAGATTATCATAAAATAATTAACTGGTGATTATCAATTATAAGAACTGTATTTTACTTTTATTTTATTGGTTGTCGATATCAAATTTTATTTCGGCCAGTACAAATGGCAATATATATGGTAAGGTTTTTAATACCGAAAATGATTCACCATTAGTGGGGGCCAATGTTATTATTATAAACAACAATATTGGCACTGCTACCGACAATAAGGGTTTATATAATATTATTAATATTCTGCCCGGGAATTATACACTGAGGGTATCTATGATAGGTTTTGCAGATTATGAGATTAAGGACCTCACTATATCAATGAATCGTACAACTTATGTAGAAGTTGGTCTAACACCAGACACAATAAAATACGAAGCAATTATTGTTCAAGCAGAACGCCCGTTGGTCAAAAGAGATATATCAGCAAGTGTGTTAAATATACAAGATGAAACAATTCAAAGTCTTCCGGCAACAAATT
Organism: uncultured bacterium; assembly: GCA_964442015.1. Taxonomy (GTDB): domain Bacteria; phylum Fidelibacterota; class Marinisomatia; order Marinisomatales; family TCS55. The sequence goes on along the minus strand of CAYTYA010000030.1, from coordinate 18,995 downwards.
TAGAAGATATAATATCATTGCAGGCTGGCGTTACCGGCATGTTTATCAGAGGTGGAAGCCCTTCTCAAACTGCATTATTTGTTGATGGGTTTCGATTGAATGATGAAAGATCTAATCATCCTTTTACTACTATTAATATTAATGCGATCAAAGAAATCCATTTACAAACTGGTGGTTTCAATGCTGAATATGGAAACATAAGATCAGGGATTATCAATATAATGACAATTGATGGGTCTGAAAAAAATTATAGTGCATCTTTATCATTGTGGCAGAGCGACAAAGCTCCAAAGCATTTTGGGAAATCCTTATATGATGAGGATTCATACTTCTTACGTCCTTATTTAGATGATGATGTTTGTTGGACAGGAACCAATAGCGGTGTTTGGGATAATTATACTGAAAGGCAATATCCTGCTTTTGAAGGTTGGAACTCTATTTCACTATTTACTATGAATGACTCAGACCCATCTAATGATCTTACTCCTACTGCCGCACAAAAGATTTTTAAATGGCAACATAGGCGTAATGGAGCTATTAGACTACCTGATTATTCAAGAAATCTCTTAATAAATGGTCCCTTACCATTTCAATCAAAACATCTTGTATTTTCATTAAGCCATACAGAAACACAGGATGTTTTTATAATACCATTATCCAGAGATAGTTATAATTCATCATCAACGGTTTTTAAACTAACTGGGAAAATAAGTGAAAAAATTAGAATATCAATATCTAGTCTTTATGGAACAGTAAGCTCAGTATCTCCTTATGATTGGAAAGTTACACCAACAGGATTATTAATTAATAGCTCAAGTGATGTAGCTGAATTAATAAATGGGAGTACGGGCAATAGTATTTTATTCATGCCTGGATACTATAGCCCTACAGAAATTTACAGATATGCCTTTGGTTTAAAAATTAATCACATCCTATCAGAAAAAATGTTTTATGAAGTCATATTACAACAGATGGGCAATCAATATAATACATATCAATTATCTACTAGAGACACTACTAAGAACAACATGGTTGTAGATGGTTTTTATTTTGATGAAGCTCCATTCGGTTATTGGGGGTATTCAGAAACAAGTATTGATGGTATGAATATTGGCGGTTGGATGAATCTTGGTAGAGATAAAAGTTCTAATGTCACGTCATTTATTAAGCTGGATTTGACTAAGGTATTAAATAAACACCATCAAATAAAAACAGGCTTTGAATATGTAATGAATGACTATCGTATAAACTCTTCTACAGTAAATCCAAGCATGGATACTTGGAATAGAGAAATGTCATACTATGTTTCACCAAGGAGAAATGCCGTCTATGTACAAGATAAAATTGACCACGATGGGGTCATTGCAAATATTGGATTGAGGGTTGAAAGTACGGTGCCAAATACCAACTGGTATGATCTTGAGCCATACGATAAAAACTTGAGTCAAGGCGAAGGAGCTAATATCGAGACACAGGTACCAACCTATGAAGCGGAACATAAATATTATATTAGTCCACGACTAGGTATATCACACCCAATAACTGAGAATTCAAAACTATATTTTAATTATGGACATTTTTATTCAGAACCGGAATCATCATTTAGGTTTCGTATTCAAAGAGAATATAACGGACTGGTTACACACTTAGGCAATCCAGGGCTTTCAAATGAACGCACAATAGCTTATGAAATAGGCTATGCACATTCATGGAATGAGCTACTTTTGAATTTGGCAGCATATTATAAAGATGTTACGGATCAAGCCGGATGGATATATTTTGAAGATGTCCGAGGCTCAGTTTCTTATAGTCGTGCTGGTAATAATAATTATGCTGATATACGAGGACTAGAGTTAACAATCAGTAAACCTCGTAAAAAATGGATATCTGGTTTTATAAATTATACCTATATGGTGAATTCAACAGGGTATTTTGGATTTACACATAACTACCAAGACCCAAATAAAATGCGTCAATATCTACAATTAAATCCTTATTTAGAAAAACCGAAACCGCAACCATTCGCAAGAGTTAATCTAGACTTCACATCCCCTGAAAATTTTGGGCCGGGCTTTTCTGGCCTCCATCCATTTGAATTTATTTCTTTAAGTTTGCTCTACACTTACAAAGCAGGAGCTTTTGATACATATAATCCTAACAATATTCCTGGTATTCAAAACAATATCCAATGGAAAGACAATTATAATGTTGATTTAAGATTAATGAAAAAACTGTCCATAGGTAGAAATAAAATTGAATTTTTCTTAGACATAACTAATGCCTTAAACAGGAAAAAATTATCTCCTGCGGGGTTTTCTGATTACTTTGATTATATTGATTATTTAGAGTCTTTAAAATTTAATTGGGAAGATGGAATAGAACATGGTAATGATCGAGTTGGAGAATTTCGTAATTGGAATACTCCATACGATCCACTTGAGAGTAATCCTAATAATGACCCATTGATAAGTAAAAGAAACGAATTAAGGAAGAAAAATAAATCATATATTGATATGCCTAATCTTAAAGGTTTGTGCTATCTAGACCCTCGGAAAATTTCAATTGGTGTACGCTATAACTTTTAACCAATCACAATAAATATTTTTTATATAATTTCTTGGTGAAACCATTTATACTATTAAAATTTATTCTACTTTGTCTTGTTGAAAATCTATCTGCTAATAAAGCTATTATTAATATACATCCCAAAGAATTAGTATGTGGTAGTTATCAAACAATTCAACTCGACTTTTCCACACAGGATATGACGATAATGCCCGGAGGCGGATTTAGATTTGAACTTCCGGTAGGTTACCTTGAAACAAAACCATATTACTGGGATAAACCACAGATAGATATTATGGAAGGAAAAGGATTTGTTTCAGTAGATGAAAAAAATAAAACCTTTGTTGAAATTAGTGTATCTGGCGCACGTGGAGGAATTGTTAACTGTAAATTTCTAAAATTTTTAAATCCAAATGATACCATTAAAATATTTTACTCAGGCACTGTTCAATCTTTAGCATGGGATTTAACAATTAATGCGCAGTGGAGAACTGATAAAAATAGTGAGTGGCACACATTCGAAACTCTACCAAAAATTGAAATTCTAAATCAGAATATGAGAACCATGGTAGTACAAATCCCCAGTGATTGTAAAGTCAATGAATTAATTGATATTAGAGTCGCTGCTATTGACAAATACGGAAATAGAGTAACGAATTTTGATCAAACTATAACAATTACATCCCAGAACAAACCAAATAATCAAATAATTAAGTATACTTTCACTGAGGAGGATTCAGGTTTCCATCAATTTAATAATTATAGTTTCACAAACACAAATTTCCAAAAAATTATATTAACCATTGGCGATAATCAATTCACCAGCAATTATGCTTTTGTTCATAATAAGGAGCCAACATATAATAGATATTTTGGGGATCTACATTTTCATACGGGCACCGGTGAAGAGAACAACATGTTTTCATCAACTTTCACTGGCGGTGATCATAGAGGGAATTTTAGTACAGCAAAAGCAGCATATGAATATGCAAAAAAATCTATGCTTCTAGATTTTGCATCATCAACGGAACACGATACACAATATTTTTCTGATAATGGATGGGCAATAAGTAAATCTGTATCTCAGTTGTTTAATTCTCCAAATGAATTCACAACATTTTTTGGATATGAATGGACAAGTAAACCACAGATAGGTCATCATGTAATATTATTTAAAGACTCAAGCAATATTGTATATGATCATAGGAAATATAATACACAAGAGTCTCTTTGGAACACATTTGAAAAAAATCAAACAGAAGTATTAATGATTCCTCACGTTACATGGACACAAGAATCGCATGGCATTTGGAATATGCCTAACAATCAATTTAGGAGAGTTGGTGAAATCTATTCCCTATGGAATAATAGGTATTTAATCCAGCCCGGAGACGAACCAAAACGTTTCGAACTAGGATTAAAAAAGAAATGGTCTTATCAATATGCCTGGGCTAATGGACATAAAATTGGCTTAATAGGATGTTCAGATAATCATACTGGTCATCCTGGGCTTAATAATTACTCACCTGATTGCGTACACGCTGGTGGGTTAACATCTATTATATCATCAACAGTTAACCGAGATCATCTCTGGAACAGTTTATATAATCGACATACCTATGCAACAACTGGTACTCGTATATATCTAGATTTTAAGTGCGATAACAATCTAATGGGTTCTGAATATGTGAGTGTTACACCACCAAATATTTTTGTTCGGGTTGGAGGTACGAATATTCTTGATACAGTAGATATAATAAAATTTGATTACCAAGATTACAAAATCATTTATAGTAAGCACCCAGAAAGTGATACAACAGCGTTTCATTTTATTGATTCATCCTATCAGGATAGTGCTATGTACTATGTAAGAATAAAACAAATCGATGAGTCGTGGAAAGGGCCCTGGGCTTACAATAAGGCAGAAATGGCTTGGTCAAGCCCTATTTGGGTTAGATCAAAATAATTTTGGGTATTAGTCCAAGGCGTTTTATAAAACTGTTCTGGAAAATATATATAATTCTAGGACTAATATTTTTTAATATTCTCTATGCAAGCATTACATCCTTAGAAAAAACCACAATAGATTCAATTATAAATAGCGCAATCCGAGATTCTGTTTTCCCTGGAGCAGTGCTCTGTTTTGGTAATTCAAAGAATGTTTCTTTTATCAATTCTTATGGAAAATATGATTATTCGCCTATGAGCAATCCAGTAAACACTAATTGTATTTATGATCTTGCCTCATTAACAAAAGTGATTGCTACAACAAGTAGCATTATGCGGTTAATAGAAAAAGGGTTGTTGAATCTAAACGATCCAGTATGGGATCATATTCCCGGTTTCGAAGCAAACAATAAAAAACAAATATCTATTAAGAATTTATTAGTCCACAATAGTGGGCTTTCTCCTGGTAGACCGCTTTATTCTTGCTGCAAAACCAAAGAAATAGCGCTTGACAGTTTATTTAATCTAAAACTTCAATATAGAACTGGAGAAAAAATAGTTTACAGTGATTTGGGATTTATTATGCTTGGTTTATTGGTTGAAAAAATAACTCATCAATCACTAGACGTTTACGTAAATCAAATTTTAAATAACGAAATGGAGATGCAAGAGACAACCTTCAATCCAGATGATTCAATTTGGCCCCGAATTATTCCAACAGATCCTGAGATTAATATGCGTCTTATAAAAAAACCAGGAACAGTGAGAAATACAATTTCCCGAACCTTTAATGGCGTTGCGGGTCATGCGGGGCTTTTTTCAACTGCTCGGGACTTAGCCATCCTTGCAACAATGTATCTCAATGACGGCGACATTAATGGTAATAATATATTTACTAAATCTACTATTGATAATTTTTCAAAAAAGCAATCGAAAAACAGCACAAGGGCTTTGGGATGGGACACAGGTAATGGGAATCAAAAGAATAAAATAGCAAATTTGTTTTCCGATGATGCATTTGGTCACACGGGTTTTACTGGTACATCAATATGGATTGATCCTACAATTGATTTATATATAATACTACTAACCAATAGAACCTATGAAATGACTAATAGATCACTTATAAAAGAGTTTAGACCTCTAATCCATGATTACATAATAGAATGTATAAATAAGAATTAAATGTCTAATATTCGTTTATTATTTATTTTCATCATTTTATATCAACCAATTCAGGGAAAAGTAAAACTGGGAATAGATGTCTTAGTAGAGAACAATTTCTCAATTATTAAAAATAAGAAGGTTGGATTAATTATAAATCACACAAGTATTAATAGTAATTGGCGCTCAACCATAGAAATCATTGCAGAATCAAATGTTTGTGAACTGGTAGCAATATTTACCCCTGAGCATGGTTTTGATGGAAAATTAGATGAATATATAAATTATGGAGATAACCTTATATATAATGCCCCCGTATATAGTCTCTATGGTGAAACTCTAAGACCAGAAAAAAGAATGATTCGAAACATTGATTATTTAATATTTGATATCCTTGATGTTGGCACCCGATTTTATACTTACATTGGTACAATGAAATATTGTATGGAAGTTGCCAATGAAAATAATATTGGTTTTATTGTTCTTGATAGGCCGAACCCAATAAATGGTATTGATATATCTGGTCCAATGTTAAAAAATATTAATGTTTTTGGTTTAGCGGGTGTTCACAACCTTCCTATTAGACACGGAATGACTCCAGGAGAACTAGCACTGCTTTTTAAAGCTGATGAAAAAATGCAACTAAACCTTAACATTATTAAAATGGAAGGTTGGAAAAGAGAAATGTGGTTTGATGAAACGGGGCTTCCTTGGGTGAATCCCTCTCCGAATATAAGAAATATGAATCAGGCTAGTTTATATCCCGGTTTGGGATTATTTGAGAGATTAAATGTTGCCAATAAAAGAGGGCTGCCATCTCCTTTTGAAATGATTGGAGCGCCTTGGATTAATGCGTATGATTTTGTAAATAGTTTAAACAAATATAATCTGTCCGGGGTGAGTTTCACTCCTATAAAATTTTCCCCTGAAGAGCATAAGTACCGCAACGAATTGTGTGAAGGTATATACATCACAATTACAAATCGTGAAAAGCTGGAACCCGTTAACCTTGGATTTATAATTATTATAACCCTTTACAAAATGTATCCACAAGAATTTGATATAGATAAACTTTGGCATATAACAAGGTCAGAAGATTTAATTGAAGAAATAAAAAATGATCCAAGCATCACGGAACTGATAAAAGATTGGCACAATGATTTGGATATTTTTCGTAATAAAAGAGCACAACACCTTTTATATCCCTAATAACGTTCCCGTGATAAATTTTTCCAGACTTATATCTCTATGTTTTATATCGTTAGCAATGGCAAGGCATACTAATCAACAGGAAACATCTATTATAAACGATAGACACTTCACCATTCAGGTAAAATGGGGAATGAAATTAAAAACTAGACAAAAATGGGATGGTAGAGTAGAAATTGTCAATGGTGAATTAGTAAAGGTGACTCCATTTATCAGACATAGTATGATTGACAATTCCAAACTGATTACTTCTAATAGCTGGTCATCCACAACGTATACAAGCACTGAAGGTGTATTCATCCATTTTAATGGCTCTTTAAAAACAAAGTTAGCATTTACCACATTAAGTGGTGATTTCAACTTTGTAATAGATACTTTACAAAATAAAGGGAAACTAGATTTGTTAAATAATCATGTTGAGATTGTAAATATTTCTGATAAATATAATTATAGAATCAAGGGTTTAGAGTATGGTCTCTACGGAGATGGTGAAGCAAGTATTGAACCACAATCTGCGACTGTAGATTCATATGGCACATGGGAAATACAATATATATGTGGGGAAAATGGTATAAAAAAAGATGGCGGAATAAGAATCTCCTGGCATTTTACTAAAGATTGGGGTAACCCCCAGTTCACTAATCCGAAAGCACCAAACTTTGTAACTGTCAATCATTCACAAAAATCAAAACTATCATTAGGAAAAGAGCACCAAGGGTTTTTCGAATATCCATTTACCAATGGCAGAATCTTAATTGTAGCAGATGAAGATTTAGATGAAGGATCAACAATAACTGTAACACTGGGTGATACCACTCAAGGATCACCTGGATTTCAAACCGCTACAATTGCAGATTCATCATTTGAATTTAGAATTGAGTCATGTTCTGAACACCAAAATGATGGGTTTCTGATTTACCGCCGGATTAAAAACAACCCTATTTTAAATATTGTATCAAAAAAGATGATGGATAATGTTTTTATTGTTGTTCCAACACTATCAAAACCCAACTATTTTTTCTCAGCAAAATTCAGAATTGAAGATGAATTCAGAAATGAAGTGTCAAATGATTTGGAAAGTTTCCAGTTGTTTTTTTGTAAAGAAAATCGGAAACAATTTATCGGTAATTATTCCTTTTCTAGAAAAAATGAACATGTTTTAAAAATTGACAGCTTAAAGTTAACAGAGAATGGAATATGGCGAATAGAAATGAAAAGAAATGGAGAGTTATTAGGTCAAAGCAACCCTATTGCTATAACAAGTGATGATAATGATAAAAAAATATATTGGGGAGAATTGCATGGTCACACTAAATACTCAGACGGATACGGTGAGCCTATTGAATATTTCAATCATGCACGAAATAATGCTTTTCTTGATTTTGCATTTATCACCGATCATGATGTTGAATTAGATGCACCTGATTATACTGTAGATCAAATGTACACCATAAATAAGGGAGCGGTAAAACAAGTAACAAACAACGAAAATTTTATTTCAGCCTGGTCTTGGGAATGGTCACCTAATAGAACAACAAATACTTCCAAACATCCATATGGTGACCATAATATATATTTCTTTTGTGATACAACGAATATCTTTCCATCAGGCGCATCAAACAGTCAAACAATAGCCCAACTCTACAATCAATTGAGTAATCATAAACAAAAAGACAAAATCCATATCATTCCGCACGTAGGTGGTGCTATAAGTAATTGGGAGTATCATAATCCTTATTTTGAAACATTAGCAGAGATTTATTCCGTTCATGGTTCATTTGAAAATTTTGGACAATTAGCTCTAGATAAAGGATATCATGTGGGTTTTGTTTCGGCAAGTGATTCCCATTCTGGACAAGTAGGGGGGTTTAGCCCTGGTATTTCTACAAATCATTTTGTGAATGGGGGATTAACAGCTATCATCACGAATAATTTATCAAAAGAATCCTTATCTAAGGCTATGAAAGAGAGAGCTGTTTACGCCACGACTGGAAAAAGAATTTTTATCGACTTCAAAATCAATACAGCGGTAATGGGATCAATTATAAGATCACAAACCGCACCAATTGTAGAAGCAATTGTTGCGGGTGAAAAGCAAATAAGAAAAATTGATCTTATAAAAAATGGCCAAATAATACATACTGAGCACAATAGAATAAAAGATGACAGCACTTTACACATTTTATGGAAAAATGAAATTGACAAAAGCGACCTGACAAATTTTAATGAAGGGTCTTGGAGTAGAAGGCTGCGTTCGGTTAATTGGAGTGGGTCGTTAGAATCAGATTCTATAGAACTAATTGATATTTATTCATTCGAAGTAAATAAAGATAGGATATTGGAAAATAATAATAAAATAAATTGGAGCTCTGATACAAGGGGAGATTATGATGGAATATCAATTAAAGTAGATAATAAAAATACAGGTATTTTATTAACCGTGAATTCCAATGATTTTAAATCAATAGCGGGTCCAAAAGGTATTATAAGAGAACAAACGTCTGCAAAATATTTAGATAACTTTCAATTTTCATACGATACAGTACCGGAAACTGGATTAGAATTGAAAATCAATGATAATGATACAGATAAAATATTAATATATAAAGGTACGCCATTAACCTATGAATTAAGCATGGAATACATTGATTCTGAACTATTGTATCACGAAAATTATTATTATTTGAGAGCAACTCAAATTGATGGCAATATGGCTTGGTCAAGTCCTATATGGGTACAATATGACTAATAATACTATACATAATATTGTGTGGATAGCCATTATATTGGTACCAGATTTAATTTTCTGTGAACTTTCAGGTTCCGAATCTCGCTATGTACGAATTGGTTCATTGCAAAGTCATTTCACAGCCTACGGATCAGAAAGAGCATGGAATAATTCATACTACGAAGGGATGATCTGGCCTTCAGATTATGATTTTCAAGATAATGCTGTCATTAAGAGAGCATGGATTTCATCAAAAGATTATACAGATCCTTCAGCATATAACTGGGACACCTATAGTATTTTTTTTACTTTGGATTATGTTGAAACGTCATTATTTCCAATATCTATTAAACAGATTGCCAAATTTGAGCCACCTATTGTATATGTAGATGGAATTGACATTTATTCTATATACGCGAACGATATTGATGAAATCAATTCAAATATTAAAGCTGATAGATTGATAATTAATGTTGTCAACACTTCTATGGGTTTAACATTAAAGAGAAAAATTCATGTTTTCAGTCAACAATATCATGACAATTATTTTATTAAAGAATTTATTTTTACAAATACAGGCAATACCGATGGAGATGCTGAAATAGAACTTAATACACCATTGAATGATGTCAGAATCGGTTGGCGATATCGCTATAGTCATGGGCGTGAAGGAGCTGAAAATATTGGACACGCACAAAACTGGGGGAGACATAGTTGGTTTACCAAAAGAGGTGAAACTTATAGCCAAAACATGCATGAACAAATTAATGAGGAAAATCCAATTGTCGATTGGATTAGATGTGGTTTTTCATGGACTGGACAATCATCTCTTAATTCATTTAATAATATTGGTGCACCTGATATCAGCGGCAATGGACGTTTAACTTCACCTCAACACGCAGGTGTTTGTATCCTACATGTAGATAATAACTCTCAAAATAATGAAGATGATCCAAACCAACCCAGTTATTTGGGATGGCATGGTGGTGGCACATATCCCAGCATCGGTAACCTAAGGCCTTCAGATTTATTAGGGATGCAACAAGTTTATGAAATGATTAGCGGCAACCCACATTTAGGACTTGGAGCATCAGAAAGAATTGACGAAATAACATTTGGTGATTTAGAATCTGAATCATATCTAATGCACACTACTGATCCCTATTCAATTCACAATGACGGTGGAGGAATGGATATTTTTATATGTTATGGGCCATTTGATCTAAACCATGGGGATAGTATCAGAATTGTAGAAGTAGAAGGTATTAATGGAATTAATAGAGAATTATGTGAAACGATTGGTAAAGAATGGAAACAAAATGCCGGGACATTTACACTGCCCAACGGAAGTGAAACTAACAACAGAGAAATTTTTAAAAATTCTTGGATATTCACTGGAAAAGATTCAATAATGCAAACTTTTGGACGTGCTAAAAGAACCTTTGATAATAATATGGAAATCCCTCAGCCTCCTCTACCCCCTCCTCTTTTCAATGTACAATCAGGTGGAGATAGAATATATTTAAATTGGACTGAAAGCCCATCTGAAACTGATCCCAGTTTTGCAGGATATAAAATTTTCAGATCTGTAGGAAAGCCCGATACAACCTATGAAGAAATTTATAGTGGGTTGTTAGGCACATATACATATGAAGATTTAACCGCCATTAGAGGATTTTCATATTACTATTACATTTCTGCCTTTAATGACGGATCAAATAACACCACAGGGAAAACTAATCCCACAGGCCAATTGTTAAGTAATAGATTTTACACCAAAACGACAGTACCTGCTTTTTTAAGAAGAGAAGCAGGGAATAATTTAAATGATATCAGAGTTGTTCCAAATCCATTCCATATATCTGCTAAAAATATACAATATACGAATGAGAACAATAAAATAATGTTCTTAAATATTCCTCCATACTGCATAATAAAAATTTTTACTGAGAGAGGTGATTTAATTAAAACCATAAAACATAACGACGGGAGTGGAGATGAATCATGGGATTCTTTGAGCCAAACAAGACAACTCGTATCTAGTGGCATATATATCGCTCATTTTGGAGTAACAGAAAACTACTTTAATCCTACTACAAATGATTTAATTTTTCAAAATGGTGATCAAACATTAATAAAGTTTTTAATAATAAGATAGATTCCATTATGATGTGACTCTTAATAAATCATGATTCACTTAACTAATCAATAAGATTATTAATTATTGTTAATATTCATCAAAGAAAGTCATTATTAATTTTGAAATTTTCTAACCCATCAAATATTAACTCCAATATATTTAATGTTATTCGCAAACAATATATTATATCCTTATTCTATTTTTTTCTTGCAGATATTTCTAATGCAGGAATAACTGGGAAAATTTCTGGCCGAGTTATTGATGCAAACACTAAAAACCCTCTTCTAGCATCAAATATAATTGTGCAGGGTGCCACTCTTGGGTCTTTTACCGATGAGAATGGTTACTTTGTAATAATTAATATTCCACCAGGCATGTATGATGTGAAATGCTCAATGATGGGATATAAAGATTATATAATTCAGGATGTCCGAGTAGAAATTGATCAAACAATGAACCTTAATTTCTCCATGAATATTGAAATTATTTCTGGTGAACAAATTACTGTTAATGCTAAAAAACAGGTGATTAAAAAAGATATTGCAGCAACACATATAAGTATCACTTCAAAAACTATTGAAGAAATGCCATTAGGCAGCATTGAAGATGTTTTAGGGCTCTATGCGGGTATCACAAATCAATTGGGAATTCGTGGTGGAGGCCCCAGTCAAACACTTTTCATGGTAGATGGGATTTCATTAAAAGAAGAAAGAAATAATTTACCTATATCCGCTCTTCCATTAAGCGCTGTAAAAGAGATTTCAGCCCAGACTGGTGGATTTAATGCAGAATATAATAATGTTCGTTCTGGCATAGTCAATGTAGTAACAAAAGAAGGTAGTCCGCTCCACTATAGCGGATCTATATCAATAAAACAGAGCCCACCAAGTCCCAAGCATTTTGGAATTTCCCCCTATAATAAAAATTCATTTTGGCTTCGCCCTTATTTGGATTCAGATGTTTGTTGGACAGGAACAAATAATGGACAATGGGATGAATATACCCAAAGACAATTCCCCCGTTTTGAAGGTTGGAATTCAGTATCAAATGATTTTATTGTTGATAACAACCTTGAAAATGATCTCACCCCATCAGCAGCACAAAAAATATATTTGTGGGAACACAGAAAAAATGGCTTTATCCAAAAGCCTGATCAAAATATTGATTTCGGATTTGGGGGACCAGTACCCTTATTGAGCAAACGCCTTGGCAATCTTCGTTTTTTTATGTCATATCGATACGTCCAAGATATGTATTTAATGCAACTCTCTAGGGATGGGCTATACAATAAAAGCCTTTTAATTAAAACAACTTCCGATATTTCAAAAAGAACAAAATTTTCAATTTTATCACTTAATAATGTATTGGAGGCCACAACATCATCTCGTTCTGGAGGAACCACATTCATGAAAGATGTTTATGATGTGGCTAGTACAATAGACAGGAAAGGATTTACAGTCCCTTGGAGGATATATACAAATACATATTGGAGCCAAACAGCCCGAGATTACAACTTAATTTCTGCAAAATTTTCTACGTTAATAAACCCTAAAACATTTTATCAAATACAATTACAACATTTCACAATCAAATATAATACAGGCCCAATGAGGGATCGAGACAATACTTTAAAATATGAAATATTTCCTGGGTATCTAGTTGATGAAGCACCTTTTGGGTTCGAAGAAGAACCTGTTTTTGGAATTGATGGCATCGGCATGGGTGGGTCAGTGAGTACTTCACGTGATTCGAGTATATTTAATACTTTATCCCTAAAACTTGATCTCAATAGTCAAATAAACCGTAGAAATAATATTAAATCCGGAATAAAAATTGCTTATGATAATTTTAATTTGAAATATGGCATGGTTAATAAAGCCTTACCGGAAGGAAATTTTTCCAATGCATCTGATGGGCGACCTTTTAGAATCAATTACTATATTCAAGATAAAATAGAATATGATGGATTTATCCCTATAATTGGTTTGGTTCTTGACTACATTAATCCAAATGGAGAGTGGTATAAAATTGACAATTTCTCAAGAGAATTTTTTTCGTCCGATTATAATAATGAAAACGAAAATTTATATAAAATCAGAAAATCAGAAAATCAGATATATATTAGTCCGCGTTTAAGTATATCTCATCCAATTACAACTAACTCAAAATTTTATTTTAATTATGGACATTATAGGCAAATACCATCTAATGAAAATTTGTTTAGAATTCAAAGATCATCAATTAACCAGCTTGACTATTTAGGCAACCCAAGCCTACCTCTAGCAAGAACCGTATCATATGAACTTGGATATGATCATTCAATTAAAGTTAATTATTTATTTCATTTATCGGCATATTATAAAAATATTGATAGTCAGGAGGACTGGACACAATATATAAGTAATGATGGTAAAGTCAATTACCACCAGTTAACAGCTGATAGTTACGAAGATATACGCGGATTTGAAATATATGCATCAAAGTTATATGGTAGATGGATTACGGGTCATCTCAACTATGAATATAGAGTAGAAACTAATGGATATTTTGGAATAAAAAAGATTTTTGAAAACCCATCAGATCAAAGAGAATATCTACGACTGAACCCTTATCAAGAAAAACCAAAACCAAGACCAAGATTTAAATCTATTATTAACTTAAAAACCCCTAATGATTTTGGCCCAAATATATTTAATTCCAAACCGCTAAGTGAATGGTCATTCAATATAGTAACTGAATGGACAACTGGACGCTGGTTTACGTGGAACCCAAATAACATACCAGGCATATCGTACAATGTTCAATGGAATGATTTTAGCGACATAAAATTGAAAATTTCTAAATCCATACACTATGGCAATATAGATATTAGATTTTATCTGGATTGTTTTAATCTATTCAACTTTAAATATTTTTCTGGACAGAGTTTTTCTGACATGGATGATTATAATTACTATTTCTACTCCTTACATCTACCGGAAAATATTGCAACTAATTTAGCTAGTGATAACTCGCCCTACCCAAATATACCAGGGAAGGACAGACCCGGGGATTTTAGAAAACATGGAGTTGAGTTCGTTCCTATGGAATGGGTTCCTGATATTCTAAAGGTGGGGAATCCACATGAAAGGCCAATTTATTATAATGCTAAAACAAATACATATTATCAATGGTCTTCTGAAAATGGATGGTTATTAGTAGACGATAAATATTTAGATTATGTTCTTAATAACAAAGCATACATTGATATGCCAAACCAATCATACTTCTCGTTTTTAAATCCGCGTGATATATTTTTCGGACTTTCTCTTTATTATCACTTTAAATAGGTATCAATATAATTCATGTTTTTAGGTTCCAAATCAACTCATAACCATATATATATTTCTTTTTTCCTATATGTGATTTTTATGCCAAATAAAGTTTTATGTGATAAAACTAAATGGTTGGCTATTGGTTCATTACATAGTTGGTATTCAAGTGCTGGATCCGAGATAGAAATAGGACGTACACATGAAATAACAGAACAACAAGACGGTCTAAGGTGGCCTGCTTTGTATAGATGGCAAGATTGTCAAGTTGCTAAGGCATTGTGGATCGGAACAACAGATTATAATGATCTTATTGTAAATAAAACATACGATTATAAGGTTGTACATATCGGCCCAAGAGGCCCCATTGATGAAAACAATGAATTTATGAGTGAAGATTTTACACTAATTGGAAAATTTCCCCACCCGACTGTCATTGTTGATGGTCAAGAAGCATCTCATACCACCTCAATGGATAAGGTAGATGTAATTGATGAAAATTTAATTACAGATAGAATGTTATATAATGTTGTTAACACATCTATTGGGGTCACAATAACAAGAAAAATTTATGCGTCTAGTAATCAGTATCACGACAATTACTTTATCCACGAATATATATATAAAAATACAGGTATTTATAACAAAAATAATGACAGGCACAGTCAAACATTGGAAGGGCTAATATTTTTTTATCAATTTCGTTTTGCACCATCCAGAGAAATTGGATTAGGCGGATTACAAACATTACCACAATCAACATCTTGGGGACATAACACTATGAACCACATTTATCATCCATTTTACGATGATACTTTACGAGGTTTTTATTCATACCATGGTTTACATTCAGATGCAACTTTTGATAATATCGGAGGACCAAATATTAGTGGTGATGGTCATTTGGGAGCATCCCAGTTCCCAGGTGTAGTTGTTTTACATGCAGATGTTTCTGCCGAAAATAAAAATGATGATAATAACCAACCTTTATCTACTCCATTTCTAGATTCAGGTTCTTCCATTACAAGATCGAATAACCAATTCGATCAAACTTCTATGTTGCAAGAATATCAAGTAATGAGTTCTGGTCATCCTGCGTTACCTCATGATGAAGCTGTTGGTGATGAATATCCTGACCAATGGCAACCTATCTCACAGTCTGGGAAGAGTCAGTGCTTAGGTTTTGGACCTTATGAACTAGCTCCAAATGATAGCATCCGTATAGTTTTTGCAGAGGGTGTAAATGGGATTAATAGAAATTTATGTTATCAAATTGGATCAGAGTGGCTTCAGAATTTTTCATCTTACAGTTTACCAAATGGAGAGACTACTAATGATAAAAATGAATTTAAAAATTCTTGGGTATTTACTGGTATAGACTCAATCTTAAAAACATTTAATTATGCTAGGATTAATTGGGAGCTTGGTTTTGATCTTCCTCGGCCGCCTCCGCCACCTGATATATTTGAAGTGAATTCAGGTGGTAATGGTGTTGATCTAAGCTGGTCAAATAATGCTGAATCTTGGCCAAACTTTACAGGGTACAAAATTTATCGATCAATTCATAAACCTGATACTACATTTAATTTAATTTTTGAATGTGGCTCAGGCACAGATAATGAAATAGTAAATAATTATTTTGATAATAATGCAATACGTGGTTTCCAGTACTATTATTACATTTCATCTATTGATGACGGTAGCACTAATATTTTTGAAGAAGGTGTCCCTTTAAAAAGTAATTTATTTTGGACTAGAACTAACGAACCAGCATATTTACTACGACCCCCTGGTAATATTTTATCAGATATTAGAATTGTTCCAAATCCATACAATCGGAAAGCAATAAACTTGCAATTTGGGGAAAGCGGACCTGACAAAATCATGTTTTATAATTTACCACCTTTTTGTACCATAAAAATTTTTTCCGAAAGAGGAGATCTAATAAATACTATTGAACATAATGATGGCAGCGGCGATGAAGCATGGGATTCATTAACGAAAACAAGACAAGTCGTCTCAAGCGGTCTATATATTGCGCATTTTGAAGTAACACAAGATTATTTCGATTCTCATAGCCAGGATAAAATATTTAAGAAAGGAGATCGGGCAATAAAGAAATTTGTTGTTATCAGATAAATTAACTTACAGTTAACCTAAAATTGTGTATTAATAAGAGTTAATTACTTGGCACTTTATATTTTTGTCTTAGATTAATTAATTCTTTATTTAATTGTCTCTCAATATCAGTATAACGTTCATTATTATACAAATTATTTAATTCATTTGGATCATTTTGAAGATCATAAAGTTCTTTTTCTCCCATTTGATAAAAGTTTATTAGCTTGAAATCTTTTGTCCGTATTCCATCATGTCTATTTACATTATGCCAACCATGAGGATATTCATAATAATGATAATATATACTCTTTCTCCAAAACTGTTTTTCCCCTTTAAGTAATGGACGTAGTGACTTACCCTGTATTTCGTCTGGAATATTAACTCTTGCATAATCAAGTATTGTAGGACAGAGATCTAGATTTAAAACCATCTGGTCCAATGACCCCCCAGCCTTTATTTCACGCGGATACCGAATTAATAAAGGCATCCCTAATGATTCTTCATACATAAATCGTTTATCATACCAACCATGTTCACCAAGATAGAATCCCTGATCTGATGTATAAATAATAACGGTATTATTAGTCAAATTATTTTCATCTAGATAGTCAAGTAATCGACCTATGTTCTCATCTACTGATGTTACACATCGTAAATAATCTTTTATATATCTTTGGTACTTCCATTTTGCTAGTTCCACTCCTGATAAATTAGCTTCTATGAAGGAATTATTTTTTGATTCATAAGCAGCATCCCAGGCATATTTTTGTTCATTGGTTAAGGTGTTATAAATTTTTTCCCAATATTCTTTTGCTTTTAATCTGAACTTCTCATTGCCTCCTGAATATTTTTCAACGGTATCATTTGAGTGGATTTTCATATCTAAAGAATTATACAAATTGACCACTTGCATATCTTGTTGTTTTGCAGCGTTAGAACGAGTTTCATAATTATCAAAAAACGTTTTTGGCATTGGAACATCTATATTGTCAAACATAGTTAAATGTTTGATATCTGGCATCCAGTTTCGATGCGGGGCCTTATGAAAATATAATAGACAAAATGGTTTCTTATTATCAAAAGTATTTAACGTTTCTATCGCAAAATCGGTAATGAGTGTGGTAACGTATCCCTGGTATCTTATCGTATCTTCTTCCGTAATAAATAACGGGTTATAATACTGTCCCTGTCCAGAAAGTATTTTCCATATGTCAAACCCCTGCGGTTTTGTTTTTAAATGCCATTTTCCAATTAAAGCTGTCTGATAGCCTGCGTTTTGCAATAATTTGGGGAATGTCATTTGATTACCATCAAATTCATCACGATTATCTCTTAAACCATTGATATGACTATACTTTCCTGTTAAAGCAACTGCACGGCTTGGAGCACATATTGAATTAGTAACAAAACTACTATTAAAGGTAGTTCCTTTATTTGCTATTCGGTCAATGTTTGGTGTTTGATTAATATTGCTACCATAACAACTCATCGCTTGTTTTGTATGATCATCAGCCATAATAAAAATAATATTAGGTGGAATATCTTCTGATTGTTCACGATATTGCTTTATGAAATAAATTAAAAGAATAAAAAATATGCTTAAAGATAGTGGGCCAAGATTTTTTCTTTTAACTGATTTTATCATGAAATATTAATTGGGTAGTTCTATTTCATATACTTTTTAATTAAATAATAACTATGGTCTGTCAATCTATTTCTTCAAATATGCCCGTATGGCGATTTTTTTTCACCTTATTCCACTGAAAGAAACGGCCATTCATGGCAATATAAACACCGTGGGGTAAAGCCT
>CAYTYA010000029.1:0-20180 GCA_964442015.1 uncultured bacterium | reverse complement strand
TGTATTCTTATGCTTTCTTCCTTTGTATCATACATTTGGAAGATACTTTGAACTATTAGGATCTATTTTTTGGGGTGCAACCTATACTTTTGCAGAATCACCATATTTTAAATCCTTGTTAAAAGACTTTCAGGTATCTAAACCATCAATCTTTATTAGCATTCCTAAGAGATGGATTCAATTAATGGAACATGCTAATTCAATTAATCCAATAGATGATAATGATCAATTACGGAATGAAATATCTTCGATAACTGGTAAAAATCTAAAATTTGGATTATCAGCTGCTGGCTATTTAGATCCAGATGTGTTTCATTATTTTCAAGATAATAAAATTAATCTAATAAGTGGGTATGGTATGACTGAAGCAACTGGCGGCATTACTATGACGCCGACTGATGATTATCAACCGGATTCTGTTGGAAAACCTTTACCAGGTATTGATACAGAATTAGCCGAAGATGGTGAACTGCTTATTAGAGGACCATATGTATCATCATACTACTTTAGTAAAACAAATAACTCAACTCTAGTTAATGGATGGTTTCATACTGGTGATATATTTAAAGAGAAGAATGGTCATTTATATATTATTGATCGTAAAAAAGAAATTTATAAAAATACTAGAGGGCAAACAATCTCACCCCAAAAAATAGAGAATATGTTTCAAGATTTTGATGGAGTTAGTTGTGCTTTTTTAGTTGGCGATGGTTTAGAATTTAATACTCTACTTATTTATCCTGAATATGATACGCTTCCAATAGAATTCTCCAATGATAACGTTTCATCTATCCGAGAATATTATAGTTCATTAGTTCAATCTGTCAATAGTTTCCTTTCTCCGTATGAACGTGTGATCAATTTTGCGATAATAAAACGCGCATTTATAAATGATGAAGAATTAACACAAAAAGGTACATTTAAGAGAAAAGTTATAATAAAAAACTTTGATACAATTATATCTCCAATGTATCAAAAGAATTATGTCACGTTATCATATAATAAATTTCAGATTTATATACCTAATTGGCTACTTAGAGAAAAAGGTGTAAGTAAAAATGATATTCATTGGGATGGTTCTATTCTATCAATAAGAAATAATGAAAAGAATATAAAGATTCAATGGATAGAAGATAGCTTAGTTATTGGTGATTTTACATACAATACGATTGATAACATTATTGATTTACAAACTATATTAATCTGTCCACAACTATGGCTGGGAAATAATAGTTTCACAGATTTTATTGGTAAAAGCGTATTTAGAATTACCCGGTTTGAACATTCCAATTCTATTAAAATACAATTTCCATTTTCTACAAATAATTCATCAAAATCCGCAAAGGATTTTGATGAATTTGAGAGTGCTGTTGATCTATTTGAACTTCATAAATCAACAGCGCAATTATATAATGGAGATCTTAATGGTCTTATAGCATATAGTAGTTTATTACGATCTAATAGAGCAGAATTAAAAAAGATTGCGTTTGATATTCTTTTATCATTTCGGCAACATGAAAATGTTTCCATTAGACTAAAAGTAATGGAAACTATACTACCCGAATTATCTGGGGAATTATTCTATGAATTATTTTATGATACATTCAAAAAGTATCATAATGAAAAATTAACGAATGAATTTTCTATTAATGTAGATTTATTAAATAATGAACATTTTAAAACTATCTTATCTCAACTGGGTCAATTTAGAAAGGATCTTAAATCCATTGATAAAGTCCAATTTTCATTTTTACAAATTTTATTACCTATTATAGCAGATTATGGTATTAAGCATCCTACAAAATATCTTTGGGCGAGATCAGAATTATATTGGTGGCAGATAGTAGAATGCCCAAAAAGGACATTATCACTAGCTCAAAAGGAACATTATAAGCTAATTAATGGATTTAGATCTTGGATTGGACCAAATAGAAAATTAGCAATAAATAGAAATGATAATACAGAATACAATTGGAAAGATGTAATTACATTTGATGAACTTATTGAACCAACTCTACAAGAAACTTTACTTAATGCAATAACAAATACAGCATTAATTAAAGAATCAATCTTTCTTTTTTATAATCACAAGTTAATTGAATTAAATGATATAAAGCCTGAAGGGATTTGGATAACATTATTAAGGAAAGATTATGGTAAAATTTTATTACGAATACTAGTTCAAACAAAGAATGATGATTCCTATAATTTTGCAATAAATCTTAATGAAACTCATGAAAAGGAATTTATAGAAGAAGAAATTAAATGGTTAATAATTATGGGTTCATCTGTCCATGGTCAAAAGTTTGTTGAAGAGTTTGGAGGTTATTGGCCAGAACACAATCTATATACGGAAGAATATATTCCTGGTGAAACATTATCACAATATCTTGAAAGAAATAGAGACGAAATTGAAGAAAACTCCGCCCCCGATAGGTGGCAGATGCGTTGGCTTCACTTTATTTGGAGTGGGACTGCAGCATATATTAATTTTTGGTGGCGCTCAGATAAAAAAGTTCAAATTGAAAATCCTTCACCAAAGAATCTGATCATTCCTGAACATGATTATGCTTCTGGAACAAGGATAATTTCCATAACAAATAGAGAAGAAACATCGGAAGTTTCTAATCTTTTGTTCAGTATATATAAAAGTTTTATAGATGATACTGAAAATAAATATATCGGTTTAAAACGAATGGCTGATTGGGAATTAATATTCTCAGTTATTATGCAAGAAACAAAAGTAAAATATGGTATCCCATTAATAAAACAATTCAAAGATGAGGTAAATAATAATACAGATAAAAAAAGAATAGCTAAAAAATATGGGCTTACTAATAATAGAATAGATGATTTTCTCATTGAAATTGAAAATGAAGGAGTGTTAACAAAAAGGATGGTTTTTGCTGCACTAAGATATGAAAGGTGGCTTGAACTAAATCACAATGCTACTCTAAAAGCAAGAACAACTATCTTACAAGAATTATATCAGGATTATAAACTTGGAGAACTATTAACAGAATACCCCGAAACTAGAGTGCGTTTTTTCTTGATGACTTGTTTAAAAGATTCAAATGAAAATCTAAAAGAATTATTAGGTGATCTAATTAAAGAATTACGATCTCAAAAAGTTACTGAAGATGATCTTCAAAATAGACTACATCATATACATGAAAATATTGAAGTAACAGATGAAGAAAAGTTTTTTCTAACACATCTAGTTTTTAAGCATTTAGCTGCAGCAGACTATATAGAGTTAGTGACAATGAACGAAGGTGATAACAGCCGTATTGATCTTGTAATGCTTTGCGAAGATAAAGATGGTAATGGCTATAGAATAAGACCTCCATTTCATCCTAAGGAAATTGCACGCTTCCATTCAATCCTTATTAAATCAAATCTTGAACCCATTTTTCAAGGTGATCATGAATTTCTATTGATTTTTGATATGAAAGATAGGCTTGTGGGAGGGGTATATTGGAAACAATCTAAAAAAGACAGTATCGCCCATTTTGAATGGATTGTAATTAGATCAAAGTACAGAAAAAAAGATTTGAGTAAGCGTTTAATGGATGAATTATTTAGCCGTTTAAAAAATAAAGGGATTCAATATGTTATAGCAGGTTTTTTTCAAGAAGATTTTTTCTATAAACATGGTTTTAAAATTGATCGCAATTTTGGTGGCTTAGTAAAAAATATAATCGATACTGAAAAGATAGATTTACCAGTATAACATATAATATATAATAACGCCTGTTATAGATACATATAACCATACTGGTAAAGTTATTTTCGCAATCTTCCTATGTTTTCCAATATGATCATTCCATCCACGGTACAATGTTATTAGGGCAAGAGGAATAATAATTGCCGCAAGTATAATATGAGAAATCAGAATGAAATAATAGAAGATAGGTAAGTTTCCAATATATTCCTTTGGACCACTCTTAAACCAATGATAAATAATATAACTTATTAAAAATGCAGTTGAAGTAGCAAAAGAAAGTAGCATAACGTTTTTATGCGCTTGCCTTTTTTTATTAATAATTAATATATATCCATATAATAAAAATACTCCAGTTAAACCATTTAACATTGCATTTACCTTAGGGAGGCTTGTTACATCCAATACTCCTTCTATCCCATCTGGTCTAGGACCAAGTATTAAAAAAGCAACTGCTGCAGATACAAGAACCGATACAATATAAATTATACGGAGCCAGAAATCATCAGTTCTTGAAGATAACATATTATTTTATTCCTTTTATTAAGGAATGAATATCTCGAGTAAGATTTTCATGATCTTTAGGTTCTGTACCAGAATAATATCCTCTCAGATTTCCTTCATGATCAACTAATGCAAAACGTGTACTATGAAAAACTATTTCCTCCTCATCTCCCATTTTAAACCCATTTGCAATTAACTCCTGAATCTGCTCATATTTTCCTGTAACAAAAGACCAAGTATTAATATCAGCATCAAATCGTTTTGCATACTTTTTTAATACTTCAGGTGTATCATAATCAGGATTAACAGTAAACGATACAAATTGTAGTTTATCTATTCCAACTAGATCATGTTGAACTGTGCTCATGCGCTCAGTCATAATAGGACAAGGACCAGCGCATGTTGTAAAAATAAAGTCAGCTAACCATACATTTCCTTTTAAATCATCAAGAGTAAATTGTTCTCCATCCTGATCAATTAAATCAAACGAAGGTATTTGACCAATAACAGGAAGCTCTTCTTCTATTTCATCTGGCTGTAAAATTACAATTAATATAATTATAATTAATAAACTGGATAAGTATACCCATGGTTTGAAAGTCATTATCACATTCCTTTATCTATTATAATAATTATCATCAAAGCTGGTAAGTACAGAACAGATGCTTTCAATATTCTAGACGCATTCTTGTAAGATTTATTATACACCATGGGAAATGCAGATAAAAAATAATATAAAGTGATAATCAATGCTCCAAATAAATATATTTTTCCATTCATTCCTATTAGAACTGGAAGCAATGAAATAGGAAACAACAAACTTAAATGCCATAATATTTGACGTATTGTTCGTTTACCATCAGGCTCTATTACAGGCAACATTTTAAATCCAGCTTTTTCATAATCATCTTTACACATCCAAGCGATTGCAAAAAAATGAGGATGCTGCCATAAATATAATATAGCAAAAAGGATCCAAGCTCCTGAATCAATACTATTAGTTGCAGCAGCCCATCCACCAATAGGCGGTAAGGCCCCAGGAACTGATCCCATAGATGTATTTAGCCAGGTGACTCTTTTCATTGGTGTATATATTAATACATACATAAATGCTGTTAATAATGATAAGAATCCTGTAAGAAGATTGGTTTGTACTACTAAGACTATTGTTCCAAGTATAACTGTTGTTATCCCAAATAATAGTGCATTCTGAGGCGATATTATTCCTGAAGGAATAGGTCTATCACATGTGCGATTCATTATCTTGTCTTGGTCACGTTCTAGGTATTGGTTCAATACACCAGCTCCACCTGCTGAAAAAGTAGTACCTATTAATAGCCATATTAGATTACTCCATATTATTCTCCCATCTGATCCTAAATAGTATCCTAATATGCTAGTAATTAAAACCATGATCAAAATATTTGGTTTCATTAAATCAATATATGAATTAGTTATAACTAAAAGTGATTTTAAACTGCGTTTCATCATTTATAATCTACTTTATTTGAATTAATGGTCGTACATGTATCACTATTAATGCACTAAAGCCAAGTATAATTGCACCATTTAAAACATGAAAACTTGTAATTAAAGGATTCTTAACTGTCCATATTGTCATTGCACCTAAAAAGATTTGAATCAATAATAAAAGAATAATCGACAATGTTAATTTATGGACAATTGAAAATTTTAATTTTAGCTGTACCAAACTGAAAGATAAATATCCAATTGATAAAGTGACAATAAATGCACCTAGACGATGAAAATAATGAATAATAATTTGATATAATTCTACAAACTGTAGTCCAGCATCAAAATGCATTGATTGTATAGTTTCAATCATAGATTGATTGAAAGGTGGTATAATATGGCCACCAGATAATGGAAAATCTGGTATAGCTAGTCCCGATTCCGTATGGCGCATTATAGCACCAAGAATTAATTGTATATAAATAGATATGGCAACAAAATAGGCTGGAATTTTTAGATCATAAACATCTGATAGGTTATACAGTTTGTGTTTATCCTTTATTGATAAACTGAAAGATATAAAGATTATCAATACAAAGAATGTCTGAGCAAGAATTGCATGAATGACAGATATATACGCAGGTAGATATAAGAGAACCGTTAAACCTCCAAATAATCCTTGTATAATCACAAGCCCTAAAGCTGAAAAGGTTAATTTTTTCAACCAAAGATCATTGTCACTCAAATATACTATGATGGATAGAATTAAAGTCATAAATCCAACAACCGTTGCAATCATTCTATGTCCATGTTCATAAAATATTCCTCCAACCATATCTGAAAAAGGAAATTGGAACATTTGATATCCATATGTTGTTGGCCAATCAGGAACCGATAGACCAACTTCATGGCTTTTCACTAAAGCTCCAGCAAAAATTAATACAAGAATTGAAAACACTAGTATTTTTGATAGTACTTTAGCAATGATATGAAATGATATTGATCTTACATCCACTAAAGACATTAAATGATTTATAATGATATAATAATAAATAAAATAACTAAAAAGGGGAGCAAAAGATTATTTACCAGTCTTCTTCGTCACCCCATTCATCTTCTTCATTTTCCTCAAGTAAATATTCGGCCTGTAAATTTAACCAATCATCATATTCTTCTTCAGTATCCACAGTCAGGTATCCTCTCATCCGATAATGGCCAAGACCGCATAATTGGGCACAGGATATTTCTAAACCCTTACCTTCACGTGGTGTGCCAACCATCTTTTTCAAAAACTGATCCGATGTCATTGTAGCTTCAAAATGCACAGGGATACTCATTCCAGGTATTGCATCTTGACCAACTCTTAATTCTGGAAGTTTAAAACTATGTATAACGTCTTTAGTACTTAAATCTATCCGAATCTTTTTATTAACAGGGATATGAAATTGATTAATTGTAAAAAAGTCATCTGAAGCACCAAAACTGGATCGATCTAATCCAATAGGGTTGCTTACTTCATCCACTAGTTCAGATTTTAGATTTCCAAAAACTCCATCTGGCCCTGGATAATGAATATTCCAAGCATATTGTTGAGCAACAACACGAACATGAATAATACCTTCATTAGAAGTTGGAACATCATTTACTCTATTTGCCCAGATTGGAAAGGAAAAACCTATAAGCAAAACTATTTCTATTAATGCAACAGCAACTTCAAATACTGAAGATATATGAGACTTAACACCTACATAATCGGCATGTGGATTTTTTGATTTTCTAAATTTAACTAACGATATAATAAAGAATGAACCCCAACCAACAAAAAGAAGCAGCATTAACCAGTGCATTAACACAATCACTTCATCAATTGCCGGACCATTTGATGATATACTTATTGGTAATCCGAAATTTCGCAGAATATCAATCATTTATAAAATTTCTCCATAAAATTATTAATCTGAAATAATTGCTTTGCTCTTATTTCTTAATGAAAATATAGAAAATATTAATCCCAATAATACACTACCAATAAATGCCAAAAGAACAATAATAGCGTAATTTAAACTTTTAGAAACAGGATCATCCGGAGCCCCATAACATGTTGCGCATGCTAATAAATAATCATTCATAATTATATAAACAGCAATAATAATTCTATTACAATATCTAATCATAATATCTTGAATTTCTGTAGTACATTTTTACAATAAATAATTAATCCGATTGCAATAATAAATGAAAGAACAGCAGGGAGAAAAGAAAGAGATCCATTGAATGAAGGATTATTCATTTCATACATGACATAGCCTGTTAATAAAACAATCGATATTATTATAAAAAAGATATGAAATGTCTTAAGTGATATCATCCTATTTGCGCCTGATCTATATATGTAGCCAAAGGAACAAACATTAGAATAAAGAAAAACCCTGCTGTAAGCATCAACACCCAAGTGATAAATGCTTTCTCGGAGATAAGATGCATAAAGAAACAAGCGACTAAGGATCCTTTTACAGATGCAATAACAAGTGCTAAAAATATTGCCTCTCCCGAAGATAATTCAAGGTAAGATGCAGCAACAGTAACAATAGTTAATACTGTTAATGAAGCAAAAACCATCATATAAATTTTTATATGACTTTGAATATCTACATCATGTCCGCTACTCATTAATACATCCTTCCTAAAGCAAATATAGAATTGGAAAAAGAAATATCCATACTAAGTCAACAAAATGCCAGTATAGTCCTACTATTTCTATTCTATTTGTAAATTGTTCTGGTTTTGAATTCCACATATTACTACCTGGCCCCCAAAGATAAAAAAGGACAACCATTCCACCAATTATATGAAGGCCATGAAGACCGGTGAGAGTAAAATATATTGCATAGAATGTATTTGTACTAGGATAAATGTGATGGTGAATCTTTGCACTATATTCAAAATATTTTATTACTAAGAAACACAAAGCGCAAAGCAAGGTAAGAGCCATATATAATTTATACTTTTTAAAATCATTCATTTTTAACGAAACCCATGACATTACCATTGTCATACTAGAAGAAATCAATATCATTGTATTCAACGTTGCTAGTGGAACATTTAATTCTTGTCCCCATTCATGAAATGCTCCAACAGGAGCTCCTAATCGTAAAAAAACATATGCAGAAAATAATCCACCAAATAACATTACTTCAGATGCTAAAAATAACCAAACACCTAGTTTAGCATTGTATACCCCGGTATCGGGCCTTTCATCAACTGTATAAGGGATTTCCATAATTCTTATCCTTTTTTAGGCTCAGTTTGTGGAGTAAAATCTCTCTTGCGACCAGGAACACTATATTCATATGCCTCTCTATGAACTTCAGGAAGAGTTTCAAAGTTTACATGTGGTAACGGAGGCGATGGCGCTACCCATTCTAATGTAGTAGACTCCCATGGATTATTATCTACTTTTTCTCCCCCTTTTAAGCTATAAAAAACATTAATAATAAATGGAATCTGAGAAACTCCAAGTAACCAAGCTGATACTGACATGAATTCATTCCATTGCAGAACACCTGCAGCGTGGGCATATTCCAAACCCCCATCCCAAAGTCGACGAGATACACCTGCCAACCCTTGAATAAACATTGGCATAAAAATTCCATTCATAAATAAAAGAGAAGGCCAAAAATGTAATTGACCAAGTCGCTCATTCATTTTTCTTCCTGTAATTTTAGGATACCAAAAATAAATACCTGCAAAAAGAGCAAAGATAGTGCCAGGCGCAACAACATAATGAAAATGTCCAATAACATAGTACGTATCATGAAGATATACATCCGATGCTGCAATGCCTAATGGCAATCCAGTTAACCCTCCAATGCCAAACATTGGTAGAAATGCCAGTGCAAACAACATAGGAGTATTAAATCGAATAGAAGCACCCCAAAGTGTGATGAATAATGCTGATAATATTATAACTGAAGGGATAGATATTATCATAGTAGTAATCTGGAAAAAAGAACTCATAGCAGTCCCCATTCCAGTTAAAAACATATGATGCGCCCATACAACAAAAGACATAAAACCTAAAAATATTCCAGAGTAAACTAATGAATTATAACCCCATAGCGGTTTCCTAGTATTATTAGCAATAATCTCCGAAACAATACCCATAGCTGGTAGAATTAACACATACACTTCCGGGTGGGCCAAAAACCAAAATAAATGTTGCCATAACAATGGGCTTCCACCTCCACTCACAGCTAAAGCTTCTCCTGATATAACTAAACCACTGGGCAAAAAGAAACTTGTACCAGCTACTCTATCCATAAGTTGAAGTACTGCAGCAGCTTCCAATGGAGGAAATGCCAATACTAGTAAAAAGGATGTGACCAACTGTGTCCAGACAAAGAAAGGCAATCTACTCCATGTTAACCCTGGTGCACGCAATTGGACTATTGTAGTAATAATATTCATGGAGCCTAATAAGCTTGATGTAATTAAAAACACCATTCCAATGAGCCAGATAGTTTGTCCAACCTCAATATCTGCCAGGGGAGGGTACGATGTCCAACCTGATCTAGCCGCTCCTTCTTCAGAGAAAAAACTACTCATCATTATAACTCCACCAACAAAATAACTCCAATAACTCGCAGCATTAAGTTTAGGAAAAGCCATGTCAGGAGCACCAATTTGTAAGGGAACTAAGTAATTACCAAATGCACCGACTGCTAGGGGAACAACACCAAGAAATATCATAATCGTTCCATGCATTGCTCCTAAAGAATTATAGATTTCTGGAAGTAGAATGCCATCTTCACCAAAAAATGATCCTACAAAAGGAATAGGTGTTTCAGGATACGCTAGCTGCCAACGCATCACCATCATTAAAAAGAATCCAACCATTAGAAAAAACAGTGCAGTTATACCATATTGTAAACCAATAATTTTATGGTCTGTAGACCAAATGTATTTTCGGAAAAAAGATTCTTCGTGATAAGAATGTACGTTCATTTAATTCCTTGAATTACTTCTTTTTTGGTTTAGTAAAAGTAAAATTTTGCGTAGCTCCACTTTCATCAACAGTTAAATCAACTGTTTGAGATCCAAGCTTTTCATGCCAAGCCTCTACAACATATTTTCCAGGCGGTAAATTAGAAATAGTAAACGATCCACTATCATCTGTAACAGCAAAATATGGATGATCAAAAACACCTAAAAATGCTCCCATCCATGGATGAACATCGCATTTAATTTTAAATGGAGCTTCTACTTTATCAAATGTAACAGACATTTGTTTTTTTGATCTAGGCATAGCTTTATTGAATTCTTTGTTCACCTTAGGTAGCGCATGGATATTATGCAACGTACCATCGCTGTTTAAAATATCAAGTTGTTGCCCTACCATTACTCCTAATACATGGGGAACATACACACAACCTTTTTGATCAATGACCGCTGCTTCTTTTGGAGTATCATAATTATCTGATAAAGAACCAGATTTGCTTTCCTTTACATAAACCAAAACATTTTTTACACCATTATTTTCATCAAGAATCAACCATTCTTTTCTTGGTTTTATATCACTATTTGCAACACATACAGGATCCGCATCCATCCTTAATGGCTTCATTTTTGGGGATTTCCCATCAAATGTAATATTTCCTTTAACATCACCAGCAAAACCAACGCTCATGCAAACGGAAATTACTAATGTTCCTATAATTTTAATTTTCACTTACTCCTCCGTATCAATTTATATGCTAATTTATTAAGGGGGATCATAATTAAATCCTGTATTAATTACAACGCAATTTAAAAATATAATAGGATATATGCATCTTATAATCATGTATGTAAAAAATAAATAATTTATTTACCATTCATCATCTCCCCATTCATCATCTTCATCATCCGTAATAAATCCATATCCTTTATCATCGAGATGTTCTTTTACAATAGCTGAAATATCTTCTTTACCTTTTAAGCCCCACATCCAATCAATAAGTCCATATAGCATACCTGTAGTATCCCCAACAAATGAGGCAACTTCATTTCCCCAATATTCTTTCACATCAGGAATAGGCTCATCAACTGGTATATAAGGAGCAGGCATTTTAGTTCCCGGCATAACAGTTTGAGGGTCATTAAACCAATCTATCAACCATTCTGGTCGAAGCCTGTCTTTTGTTAAAACTAAATTTGGTGCCCACGTAAGAGCATCTTGCCGTGGTTTCATTTCTCCATAAAAATGACAATTTATACACGCTCCTTCTTCTTGAATCTTTTCCCCCGCCTTATATGAATCTGACGCTTTTGAAAAATTATGTGGGTTTTCATATTTTAATGATAATCCATCTTTTGATTGGAAATATGATATTACACTATTCCATTCTTCATGTGTAAAATCATAACTAGGCATTCTCACTTGTAAGTGAGGTCGTATCATAGATATATTTTGAAACCAATTTAATAGCCATTCCGGTTGCACTTTCTGACCCTGAGTATTTAAGAGCGGCGGACTAAAACTCTGAACAATACTCATATCTTCCGAGTTTTCAGAACCTGCAATCTCTTCAAGCCACATGGCTGTTGAAGGCCAAATTGCCCCTCCTTCACCATCTAATTTATGGCAGCCTAAACAGTTATTAGTATGAACAAACCTTTCTCCTTCAGTTGTAGCTAAATATTTGGGCGTTTTTTCTGGAAGCTTAGATTCAGGTATCTCATCCTTGACAAGGCCCATTATTAATGTAACTAAACCATTAATCTCCTTATCAGTTAAACCATAATGAGGCATTCGAGACTTATCTAGAGGATTTAATTCCTTAACAGAAAGTGTTCCATCCTCATTGGGAATCAAATCAAACGTTGCGGGCTTATTTATTTTTGTATAAAACCAATCCCACTTGGTATGATGTATTTCATCATGCCAGAACCCAAAATCAAGTTTGGAAATCAATTTACTTCCTTCAAAATTTAAAGCAATTCCAATTGGCTTTCTATCTTCAAACCCTGCAATATTATGACAAGAATAACATCCATAATGACCAATAAGCTTTTCACCAGAATAGTCCAATTTCTCTTTAGTAGTCATTTTAGATAGTTTCTCATCAACTTGAGATTTTCTTAACAATTGAGAAAGAAAATCTGCAGAAATTTGATCTAACACATCATTATTAACCTGAACAACATTCATATTGTCAAAATCTTTGTTTTTATCAGCTAATAAGTATGTCGTTATATCTTTAGCTTCCTGATCGGTTAGACGCAAGTTTGGCATTTTTGTACCCTCATGATAACTATATGGATTTTTTAACCAACTCACTAACCAATCTTCATTAACCTTAGAACCTAGGTTAATCAGGTTGGGTCCTTGCTCTGAACGTAAAGCTTGAATTGTCGGATCATAACTAGGGTCAGCTTCAGGCTGGATCTGATGGCAGCCTTTACAGCCAAGTGAATTTACTAGGACGCGGCCTCTTTCATAATCTCCTAAATTATCAAGATTTATTGTTTCATAAGATTCTGATTTACTAAATAAATACTCTGTCATTGCTAGAGCTTCATGTTCACTTCTTTTTATATCATCAGTGGAATTGTTATTCCCTTTTTTAAAGAAATGCGGCATCCAGGTATTATGACGAAATGATCTTGGATCCATGATCCATTTATAGGTCCATTCTTTGTTTGTTTTTGATGCTAATTTATAAAGACTTGGTCCTGGTTTAGGAGCATCATCCCAACGATCAATATTATGACAGGCATAACAACCTGATTTTTCAAATACTGATAGTCCGAGACTTAATGTTTCAGCCTCTTTCAACGGCATATTGCCACTATGACATTTGTAACAACCCGCCTCAGCGTAACGTGTAGGCAACATGGGGTTTTCCCAATGATGCATAGGCTTCCAATCATGCTCTTCTTCCCATCGATGTTCAGTTTCTTTATCATTTGGACTATGAGCTGAAGAATAAAATCCAGTTCCTCTTCCACGACCTGCATGACATGAAGTACATCCAAATTCACTAATTGGATGGGATGAATTTGGACCTACCATTAAATCAAGCTTTGGATGAGTAGCATAAGGTTGTGGAGCATCTTCAAAACCCTTTTTATCTATTCCAACATGACAAGTGACACAACGATCTACTTTTGGCATACCCATATAAACAAGATCTTCTTCTAAATCATTAATTACAACCTGCTTTACTTCATAATAAGGGTCAATAAAATCAAGAACTGGTAAATCCCTAATAATATTACCTATCTTATTAGCAAATGTCATTGCTTCAGGATCCACTTTGGACAATTTCCTTTGCATCATATTCTTTTCACGCGCTAATGATTTTAAAGAACTATTAATTTGATTAATCTCACTTGTTATTTTTTGGCGAACATCATTTACTTGATCAATATTTATTTCAGATCGTTCTCTTATCAAAAAATATTTATCTACGCTATCCTTAAGTGATAAATACTTTTTTTCTATATCCGTACTTTTGCTATATCCAAATTGACTTTTTTCATAATCATATTGAAGTACGTCTAAATCAGCTTTTGCAAATTGATATATTTGGTTATTCTTATAAAGCTCAGCCTCCATAATTGTAAGCTGATTCATAATATCATCTAACTCATTTTGACGAGATTGCAATTGCATTTCTGATGAAGATAATTCTTCTTTAAGTGTATTGTATTCTGAATTACTCTCTAATTCCACCGACAAATTGCTAAGGTCAGCTCTAACCTTTTCAATTTCTAGTTTCCGGAATTCTTTCTGATATTTTTTCCAAGGACGTTGATAGTCATCAAAAAAAACAAGTAGCCAGACCGCTGTAAAAATAATAGATGAAATCGCAAACAAGCGATTCAACTTTAAAATATTATAATGTCTTTCCTGGCTTTCTGACATATGTTAAATAATTAAAAGTTGAAAAAATATTCAGGAATAGAAATAATATATTTCAAATTAAATATCCAGCGTAGATACATCTTGATAGGCAAGGTTAGTGCCGTAATAATTAGAACAATAAAGATAGAGTATCTAGCTACACCTAGTTTCTCATACATGTTTTTAAGAATTGTTTTGGCTAATAATGGAGGTAATATTAGAAAATAACCTAACGTAATAAGAATACCCCAAATTTCACGAACTAAAATATTGCTCGGAAGACCAGTATTAAGAAATTTAATATAGATTATCTCTGATAAATTAATATTTGTTAGAGCTTCTAGCTTATGTACATCCCAATATTCAAAAGGACCAAAGAAATTCCAATTTGGACCTCTTAATACGGTTCCAACAATTATTAATAACTGCCACAAAACGAGCCATCCAAACATATACAATGAAATGCCAAGTCTTCTACGCTTGTAGCTATAAAAACCTGAATTTTCGGGACTTCTATCTATATATGGCATTGCCATTAATGCAACGATAATTAAGCTTGGTAACACTACTCCAGCCATCCAGGGATCAAAATAGACTAACATTTCCTGAAGACCCAAAAAATACCAAGGAGCCTTTGCTGGATTTGGTGATTCCGTGGGATTAGCAGGCTCCTCAATAGGAGCAGGCAAACCAATAGACCAAACCAATAAAAATGCTGACATTATTATCAATGATATAAGTTCAATATACACTAGATCCGGCCATACCAGAACTTTATCATTTGGAGCTTCATAAAACTCGTCTGGCTTTTGACCAGCATCTAAGCGCTCATCATTTTTGTAGGCCTGATGCATAGATAGCCACGTAAAGAAAACTACAAGAAAAATCATTCCTGATATTGGAACATTATCAGGTTTTAAAACTATTTTTTGAAAATTATAATCTCCCAAGCCGTAAATGAAAAAAGCCGTCATTCCAATAATGGCAATAATAATTGCTTTGGTTCCCCACAAATGATGCAATCCCAATTTTCGGTGCCATTTTTCAAACCAATTTGTAGGTGGAAATACAAACGGGAATAATATTAGCACAGAAGTAAATAATATTGTAGGGTTTGATACGGTATTTACAATTTCTTTAAATGATCCCATAACTATACTGGCGTGGAGATACCGCCATCCTTTCTTACTCTCCAAAAGTGAACAGCCATAAATATCATTATAATAAATGGTAATCCAATACAATGCAATACATAGAAACGTAACAGAGCTGCTTCTCCCATGAATCGGCCACCAATTAAAATAAAACGTGCATCGCTTCCCATGGTAACAAAATTGATATCACCTATTGCCAATAATGCCGCACCTGGCCCTTCTGATCCTAAAAAGGGAGTTGCTCGAGCCATATTACCGCCAACTGTTATTGCCCATATAGCTAATTGATCCCAAGGCAATAGATAACCTGTAAAACTTAATAGTAGCGTCAACAATAGCAATATAACACCAACAGCCCAATTGAATTCTCTAGGAGGTTTATATGAACCAGTCATAAATACTCTAAACATATGCAACCAGACTGTGATTACCATTGCGTGCGCACCCCACCTATGTAATTCACGCATAATACCGAAAGGTACTTGTTCAGCAAGATCTATAATATCAGTATACGCATATTCTATTGTTGGTCGATAATAAAACATTAATAGGATTCCAGATATTGTAAGAATAAGAAATATAAAAAAAGATAAACCTCCCATACACCAAGTAAACTTTAATTTAACAGCATGTTTAGGAAGACGCACTGGGTGTAAATGAAGGAAAACTGAATTTAACACTGACATCATACGTTGACGTCTATTCCTTGGCACACCACCGCCTCTAAATATTGATTTCCAAACCTGAGATTCAGCAGCTTTTTCTAAAATAGATTTGTTATTTTTTTCAGACATATCTTATCTCACTATACCGTTAAAAATGCTTCCGGGTCACTCCACTGACCCTTCTCTTGTTGATATTTTTGAGTCTTATCAACTATAATTTCCCCACTATCAGCAAGAACAATTCGATATCTCTCAAGAGGCCTAGGTGCTGGACCTTCAAAATTGATTCCAGTTGCTTTAAATCCGCTTCCATGACAAGGGCATTTAAACTTTTTTGATGAAGAAAGCCAATTAGGAGTACAGCCCAAATGAGTACAAACAGTAGATAAGGCATATATACCTTGATCATTTCGAATAATCCACACACCATATTTATCTTTCCATTTAGTACTAACTTCTCCTATGATATAATCATCAGGGAATCCAGCTCGAAAGGTTTGTACAGGTTCAAAAAGCACATTTGGAAATAAAAATCTTAGAAGCATAGTAAAAAAACCACCTGTAGCAGCTACAAATGCAACCCAGCCAAAGGATAACCAAGAAAAAAAAGATCTTCTATTTAATCCTTCTGTATCTTTTGTCGCTTTACCAAGAGCCGCTGGAGATTTGGGATCTGGGGATTTTGTTACTGTGCTTTTACCATCTGGCATACTAAATATCCTATAAATTATTGTAATACATTTCGTGCAGCTTGACGAATTTTCATATTGATATCAGTATCCATCAATTCTATTAATATTTCCTTTATTTCATTATCTAATATTTGTTTACTAACAGCAATTGCTGTTAACATAGCTTGGTTCTGTTCTATTTGATCAATATTAGGAAAGGAATCTAAATATTTTCTATCCATAAGGTCTAATATTATTCTTCGCCCTTTATTATCTTTTTGCTTTGCCAAAGAAATGGCTGCATCCCATCTTACATTTGGCTCTAAATCATTCAATAATTCATATAAAGTTTTTCGAGATTGATCATTATTATAATTTCCAAGAGCCACTACTAATTGATGACGAACTCTAGCCGATGAATGGTCTGATAATTTTAATAGTTTTTCTAAACTCTTTTGATTCCCAATCAATCCTAAAGAAAAGATTGCAGCACTCAATATTTCTTCATCTTCATTTATTAATGATTTTTCTAAAATATCTGCGTATCTAAGATCATTTGTTCTTCCCATCGCGAGAGCTAAATAAATCTGTATTCTATTATCTCTTTCATTCTCAGAATACTTATAGGTTGATATTAGATCATTTACAAATCTATCATCAGTTGGGATGCTATTGGGGTTTGCTAAAATTTTAGATAACTCAAATGCGCCCTGCCAACGCTTTGTTGTTCCTCCAATTTTTACATCCTCTAAATAATCATGGGCAGTTCTAGGCTCCAAGGTTAATACGCGTACCATAAGAAAGATCAATACACCAAAAATTGCAATAATAAATGGAACAACAAAAAAGCTATGGATAATTACTTGAAAAACTGATTTCTTATCTTCGGACATTTTAACTATAAAACTTTATTATCAATATAATCTGTTTTTCAAAATAGTGTGCCGCGGAAAGGACTCGAACCTTCACACCCTTACGAGCACCAGATCCTAAATCTGGCGTGTCTACCAATTCCACCACCGCGGCAACATGTTTATTTATTTAGTCGGTTAAATTAATCAAATGTTTATTGTTTGGCGAAACAAAAAAGGCAGGTTTTACCTGCCTTTAAAATAAAATATTTCATGAAAATTTATTTAACAAATATCATCTTTTTGGATTCAACATAATTATCAGATTTTAATTGATATATATATACACCAGCGCCCATTTTATTACCCATAAAATCTTTACCGTCCCACACCATCGTTTTTAAGCCAGGTGATTGAGCCTCATTTACTAACTGGTTAATCTCACGTCCAGATAAATCATATATTGTTAAGGAAACTTGTGATAGCTCAGGTATATCATATTGAATTACTGTCGTAGGATTAAAAGGGTTTGGATAATTTTGATACAGCTTATAGCGATCAGGTATAATGAATGTATCTGTTAACTCTAGGGCCACGCTTAGCATAGCATACCCTGAACCACTGACTGTTACTTCACTAGTGTTTTCATCTCGAGCAGTAACGTCTCCAAAAAACACCCCTAATTGCCCTCCAAAAGTATTTTTCCTTTGTATAGTTAATTCAAATATTGGTCCAGAACCAGATGGAATAGCAGTTCCAACCGTATAGCCAAAAATAAAGCAATTACCATCTTCATCTTCACCAGTATTATCTAAGAATAATCCTCCAACATCTGAAAAACGACCCACAGGATTAACTGAGGTAACAATTAATCCATCTGGCATATCCATGAGAGTCATTTCAAAAACAGAGATTGGAACAATATTATCCAAATAAACAGGAATTGTTCTTGTTGCAGAACCAGACATAGAAAAACTAGTATCAATAGAAAAGTGCGCCATAGGAGTACCAACAAAAACACTGGAAGAAATCATCTCAGTAAACATTCCAATACTATTTGCATCTGCTACTATTTTATCAACTTCAATAGGGTACGAACTCCCTGAGGGTGTGTTTGCATCCACATACAAATAAATATCGGCAATATGCCCCATACCTGGCATAATTGGATTATTTAATGTCAAATCAGTTATGATCACGTTATAATCACTTCCATCCTGATTCCCTCCAAAATACCAATCTGAAAAATCCATATAATCAGATGAAACTACTGTAACACCAGTAATGTAACTTGCTTGACTAGATAATGAAAGTTGGATTGCTGAGACTGGCTGTGAATTACTAATCATAAGTGGCATAATAAACCCTTCACCAGGACTTACTACCATATTTGGCATTGCAAGAACTTGAGTCTCAACCGAAACTTCAAAATCTGCATCATCACCAGTCCAATTCATCTCAACACCATTATAATCTTCTATATTTGCAAAAGTAAAATCCAGATCTACATATGCTGGCTCCATACTAGCTCCTCGCACAATTACTCTACATACTGGATCACTCCCCGAAGATAATGTAACATTGCTCCCATTAGGGAATGCTGAAACTACCATCACCCCATTTGTTTCGGTTACGCTTAATGTATAATTTTGCGTCCGGTCTGTTTGTAAAACAGTTTCTGCAATGATATAGTCTGGATCATCAGATATTTCAATATAGAAAAAACCTATTTCAGCTTCATTGTTTATTGATATATCTAAAGTATCTGTATATCCTGATAAAGCAGCCCCATCAGAAATGGACAATTCAACCCACTCTACAGGAGTAGCATCAGCAACATTACTTGGACCTGACTCTGTTCCTAAAGGAGTATAATCAGTTGTCACATAATAATAATATGTCACCCCATTCATTACATCTGTATCTGTGTATTCAATTTCATCTGCACCAACACTAGCAATAAGCTCATAATCTGGGCTATCAGCAGAACTACGATATAAATTATACCCAGATACATCAGGCGTTCTTCTTTGTGAGGCATTATTATTTATTGTTTTATCATTATTTGATAAATCAATAAATCCTGAATTCACAAAAAATGGCATTGATAATTCTAAATCATGATTATTAATATTAAACAAATCTTTTTCAATTGTTGGGGAATTAAGATAACTATATTCAACAATATTAAATCTCCCATCAGAAGTATTAAATGTAACACTTTCAGATGCTTCAAATTCACCGCCACTTG
>CAYTYA010000028.1:0-20539 GCA_964442015.1 uncultured bacterium | reverse complement strand
AAAAATAATTTCCTTAATATAAATTGTATTATCTCTTTTATAGAGATTATTGGAGGATGCTATAAACAATTAAATATTTAAGGAACTCTTGAA
The DNA here is from genome assembly GCA_964442015.1 of uncultured bacterium. Taxonomy (GTDB): domain Bacteria; phylum Fidelibacterota; class Marinisomatia; order Marinisomatales; family TCS55. The sequence continues at coordinate 20,446 of CAYTYA010000028.1, read as the reverse complement.
ATGTCAGATAATCTATTTTCTCCGAACAAAGAATTTTCAAATAATGCAGATATTAATTCTGTCAGTCAATACCAAGAATTATATAAAAAATCCATATTAGATCCAGATACTTTTTGGGCTGAAATTGCAGAACGTATAACCTGGTTTAAAAAATGGGATCAAGTCCGGGAGTATGATTTTGTAAAGGGATCGATTAAGTGGTTCGATGGTGCAAAGCTTAATGTAAGCTATAATTGTTTAGATCGTCATGTTGAAAATGGCTTTGGCGATCAAAATGCTATCATATGGGAAGGAAATAATCCTCAAGAAGACCAATCATTTACTTATAATGAGTTGCTTTCTGAGGTGAAAAAATTTGCTAATGTTTTAAAAAGCATAGGAGTAGAAAAGGGTGATCGAGTATGCCTTTATATGCAAATGGTTCCTCAATTACCTATTGCAATGCTCGCATGTTCAAGGATAGGAGCAGTTCATTCGGTTGTGTTTGGCGCATTTAGCCCTGAATCTCTTCGAGATCGTATTAATGATTCTTCATGTAAAGTATTGATTACACAAGACACGGGAGTCCGTGGAATAAAACAGAATATCCCGATGAAGGCAAATGCTGACAAAGCAGTGTCTGAAACACCTTCTATTCAACATGTAATAGTTGTTAAAAGAACAGGTGTTGATGTTGATATTAAAAGTGACCGTGATCTATGGTGGCATGAAATGATGGAAAATGCCGATTTGGAATGTGCTCCTGAAGAAATGAATGCAGAGGATCCTCTTTTTATATTATATACATCTGGTTCCACTGGAACGCCAAAAGGCGTAATGCATACAACAGGTGGATACCTTGTTTATACTTCATTTACTCACGAAAAAATATTTGATTACAAACCCGGTGATATTTATTGGTGTACAGCTGATATTGGGTGGATTACAGGACATTCATATATTGTATATGGTCCTTTAGCAAATCGAGCAGTAACTATAATGTTTGAAGGTGTTCCTAATTATCCGGACTTTGGAAGGTTTTGGGATGTGGTTGATAAACATAAAGTAAAACAGTTTTATACAGCTCCTACTGCACTACGAGCCTTAATGAAAGAAGGTGATGAACATGTAACAACTCGAAATCTTTCAAGCTTACAATTATTAGGCACAGTTGGAGAGCCAATTAAGGAGCCTGAATGGATGTGGTATTATAATATTGTAGGAAAAGGGAAATGTCCAATCGTTGATACTTGGTGGCAAACGGAGACAGGTGGAATATTAATTTCTCCACTTCCAGGTGCTACACCTACTAAGCCTGGATCAGCAACAAACCCCTTCTTTGGTATAGAGCCTGTTCTATTATCAGATGATGGAAAAGAAATAGAAGGCAATGATGTTCAAGGGCTTCTAGCAATCAAGCAATCCTGGCCAGGTCAAATGAGAACGGTTTATGGTGATCATCAACGATTCATTGATACATATTTCTCACAAGCACCTGGTTACTATTTCACTGGTGATGGAGCGCGTCGAGACAAGGATGGCTATTATTGGATAACTGGAAGAGTAGATGATGTACTCAATATTTCTGGTCATCGTATTGGTACTGCAGAGGTTGAAGGTGCTATAGGAAAAGCTACTGGTGTTGCAGAAGCTGCTGTAGTTGGTTTTCCTCATGAAATAAAAGGCCAAGGGATCTATGCATTTGTAACATTAATGACAGGGACAGTAGAGAATTCTGAAGTAAATAAAGGAATTATGGATAGTGTAACTAAGATTATTGGTCCTCATGCAAAACCAGATAAAATACAGTACACGCCTGCTTTACCGAAAACCCGTTCTGGAAAGATTATGCGACGAATCTTAAGAAAGATAGCAGAAGGAGATATGGAAAATATGGGCGATACATCAACACTTGCAGATCCCAGTGTTGTTGAAGAGCTTATAAAAGGAAAAAAATAAATTTAACTTATTACACAGGAGATTATATGGCACATTTAAAAACAGTTTCAGCCACAACAAAAAATTGGTCCGAATTACCATCAGATGTGATAGCTGTTGGTGTGTTTTCTAAAGGGGAATTATCCCCAATGGCAAAAGATGTTGACAAAACTTTGGGCGGGCAGTTACTAACAGCCGTTAAAAATGGTGACATGACAGGTCGCACAGGTGAATCAATGATTTTTTATGGTGAGAAGCATCGCTTAATAGCGGTTGGATTAGGAGAAAAGAAAAATTTAGATTTAGAGCAGATTAGGCGTGCAAGTGGAACAGCAGTTAAGATGGCCACGAGAAATAAACTTGCTAATCTATTTATGGAAGAATTTGCTCAAGATAAGAATGGAGCAGCTCAGGCACAATCAGAGGGTATTATTTTAGCTTCCTACCAATTTCTTGATTATAAAACGATGAACAAACAAAATAATTTTATGTTGAAGAAGGTTATTGTACGTACGTGGGATAGATCTGGTTTAAGGAAAGGTTCGTTGATAGCAAATGCTGTTTGTTTTGCAAGAGATCTTGGAAATCATCCAGGGAATGTTGCTACTCCAACAAAATTAGCACAAGAAGCTCGAAAAATTGGAAAACGGGGAAAGATGCGAGTACGTGTTTTTGATCGCACAAAAATTATCAAAATGGGCATGGGAGGTCTTGCTGGTGTTGCGGCAGGAACGGATGAACCGCCCAAATTTATTTTAATGGAATATTGGGGTGCTAAGAAAACGGAGAAGCCCAAAGTCCTTGTTGGTAAAGGTCTTACTTTTGATTCTGGTGGAATTTCCATAAAGCCAGCAGCTAAAATGGATGAAATGAAATTTGATATGTGTGGTTCTGCTGTGGTTTTAGGTACAATGCATGCTATTGCTGATTTAAAACCAAAAATCAATGTGGTTGGGATAGTCCCTTCAACAGAAAATCTAAGTGGAGCAAAAGCATATAAACCTGGAGATATCTTAAAAGCATATAATGGTAAAACTATTGAAGTGTTAAATACGGATGCAGAAGGACGATTAATTTTAGCAGATGCTTTATCCTATGCCAGTAAACATTATGAACCAGAATATATACTTGATTTTGCGACCTTAACCGGAGCAGTCATTGTTGCTCTTGGATATGTAGCCACTGGTATTATGGGTACAGATGATACGCTAATTAAGAAGGTTAAATCTTCTTCAAATTCAACAGCAGAGAGAGTTTGGGAGCTTCCCCTTTGGAAAGAATATTGCCATCAAATTAGATCAAAGATTGCGGATGTGAAAAATACTGGGGCACCGATGCAGGCTGGCACTATTGCTGCAGGTGCTTTTCTAAAGGAGTTTGTTAAGGATGGAATTCCATGGTGTCATTTTGATATTGCTGGGACTGCATGGAATGATTCTGAAACAGATATTGGAGGTGTAGTAAGAGAAAAACCATATACTCCAAAGGAAGGGGCTTCAGGTAATATAATTAGATTAGTATTAGATCTAATTGAGGCATGATTTTTTTTGAATAAAGTTGCAATCATAACCGCTGCTAGTAAGGGAATGGGCGCTGCATGTGCTCATGCGCTTGCTAAAGAAAAATATAATCTAGTTTTAATGTCGAGAACAGATAGCGTAATAGATCTTGCTAAAGAATTAGATGGGGTTGGAATGGTTGGAAGCGTCACAGAACAAGATGATCTAAGTAAAATTGTGGATCTCGCAATGGATACATATGGTCAAATTGATGCTATAGTAAATAATACAGGACATCCTCCAAAAGGAAATCTTTTAAAAATAACTGATTCTGAATGGAAAGAGGCCTTTGATCTATTATTGTTAAATGTAGTTCGTATGTCAAGATTAGCAGTACCCATTATGAAAAAAAACGGTGGTTCAATAGTAAATATTTCTTCATATAGTGCGAAGGATCCTAATGTGTTATTTCCTACATCATCAACAATTCGAGCAGGACTTTCAGCTTTTGTTAAATTATTCGCTGATCAATATGCAAAAGATGGTATACGTATGAATAATATATTGCCAGGCTTTGTTGATAGTTTTGATGTTAGTGATGAAATTCGTTCAATGATTCCATCAAAACGAGAAGGAAAGGTCGTTGAAATAGCGAACACAGTGGTTTTTTTATTATCGAATAAGTCAAGTTATGTTAATGGACAAAATATTCGTGTAGATGGTGGATTAGGACGGTCAATATAATCTTTTTATTAAAGATAAATGTTATGGCAGATGTAAAGAAAATTTTAGCGTATTTTTAACCATGGAATTATTTAGCGGTATTATACTTTTTCTGATTGGGTTTGCTGTTGGATCAACAATCGTCTGGTTCATGCGCCAAAAGGAATTAGACTCTTCTCAGGTAAAAGAAGATGCGTTAAAAGAGATTTTTGGCAACATATCACGTGAAGCGTTAGATGAGAATATTGAAACATTTTTGAAACTAGCTGAAAACAAGTTTGGTGAACTATTGAAATCCTCTGACGTGCAATTGGATGAAAAGAAAAAGCTTATTGACGTTAGCATTAAGGAAATGAAAAACCATTTGGAAGGACTTGGCAAACAAACTTCTGAACTGAAGGGCCAGATGGAAGCCTCACAAAAAGGAATCAATGAATTATCAGATACAACCTCTCAATTAAGACAAATTTTGTCTAGTTCTCAAGCGCGGGGTCAATGGGGAGAACGAATGGTGGAAGATATATTAAACTTTATTGGCCTTGTAGAAGGTGTTAATTATGCAAAACAAATTCAAGAAGGAGGAGATCGGCCTGATTTCACATTCTATTTGCCCAAAGACCGACATATAAATATGGATGTAAAGTTTCCTCTTAGTCATTATGAAAATTACCTTGCTGCTGAAAGTGAAAATGATCGAAAGAGCGAAAAGAAAGCATTTCTATCTGATGTACGTAATCATATAAAAGAAATTGATAAACGTAATTATATCAATCCAGAAGCAGGCACAGTGGATTATGTATTGATGTTTATTCCCAATGAAAGTATTTATTCATTTCTAAATCAGGAGGATAAGGAATTGATTGATTTTTCCTTATCTAAAAGGATCCTACTTTGTTCACCAATAACCTTATATGCTATTCTATCACTCATTCGACAGGCAGTATCTAATTTTTCTTTAGAGCAAAGAGCCGGGGATATGCAGACTATGGTCAGTGCTTTCAAAGAACAATGGGAAAAATTCATAGAAAAGCTAAATGCTCTTGGTAAGAGTATTGGCACAATACAAAAACATTATGATGATTTAAGTGGTCCAAGAGCACGTCAGTTAGAAAAACCAATGGATAAGATTATTGATTTAGAATTAAAAAGTGTTGATAATGACCAATTAGAGAATGATGCAGCATGAATAAATACTTAGTAATAATTGCTTTTGCATTTTTTCATTGTGTGGGCCCACCAGAGCCGGAAGATGGCCTTATTGATAATTTACCTTCCATTATTAATACAGCAGATGTTTTTAGTTTTTCTCTCAGAGGTGACAAGTATGATTTTAATGAATCATATGATCTTTCATTTTTTTTAGACTCCAATTCTGTTTTATCAACAACATTAATTATTAATGAATTTTCAGGAAATGATACCACATCTATCTTTCTGAAAAATAGTTTAGACTCAACACTGTATTGGTATTTAGTGTTGGGAAATAGTGTCTATACTCGATCTGATACCATGTCAGGCGATCATTTAAGCTATCCAGAGAAAATCAATGTTGTAGGAACACAATTTAATGGTGTGGTCGATTTTCAGATTATTAAAAAATAATTTCAACTAAAATAGTAGCCTTGGAATTTCAATTAAATACCGGAGATTTATATGCTATCCTAACGTCTTTTTGTTGGGCCTCAGGAGTTATCTTGTTCCAAGTATCAGGACGAATACTAGGAAGCATGCATATAAATGTCATCAAAAATACTATTGGAGTAATTGGTTTTATATTATTCCTCATTATTCAAGGAAATAGTTTCCCAACTTTTACTTACGATGAAATGACAATTCTTACAATTAGTGCAGTATTGGGAGTTGCAATTGGAGATTATTTTTATTTATCTGCATTGCGAAACCTAGGAGCTGGGTTGAATGCGATTGTTGGAACAACATTTTCACTTTCAATTTTTATTCTATCATATCTTATGTTTGGAGAAGTTATTGCTTTGCGAGGATATTTCGGTGGAGTGTTGGTAATAAGTGGTATTGTTATTGCAACGGTAGAAATACCCAAAAACAAAAGTAGAAAGGATATAACTCAGGGAATAATCTTTGGACTTATTGCTCAGGTTCTTACAGCCTTTTCTGTGTTAATGATCAAGCCAGTAATGGTAGTGCATCCAGTGGTCCCAATTGCCTTGATTCGATTTGGTATTGGAACCCTATTAGGGATCCTATTTCTATATTATATGGAAGGGGGTAGCGACTTAATTAAGACATATAAAAAAGGGTTTAGTCATATTCCTTTGGTTCTTGGAGCTTTTTTTGGGACTTTTCTTTCCGTAATCTTTTGGCTTGCTGGTTATAAATATACTTTGGCAGGTCGTGCAGCTATTTACAATCAATTATCAACAATACTAATTATTTTAATGGCTGCTTTATTTTTGAAAGAGAAAATGAATAAAAGAAAGTGGTTTGCCGTTTGTTGTGCATTGTCTGGTGCTATCTTAGTAAGTACTGCATAATAATGTATCTCTAATCTTCTTCCCAGGCCGGGCATAAGAAATATCTGTAATCACAATGTTGGCAATTAAAGTCTCCAGGCTTAGTTGGGAATTCATTTTTTCTTATTCCTTCGGCTACTTTAGAAACTTTTTCTAATTCTTTACTTAGGTCATCGGATGTAAACGTATGACTTTCAATAGGATCTTCATAATGACGCAAAAAATGAAGAATTGTGGCACCAGGTTTACCTTTCACATCTTCAACGGCATCTCTCTTTAGTGCTTCCGTATATAGAGCAAGTTGGAGATTGCCTTTTGCCTTTACTTTATTTTTACTAGTCTTATAATCAACAACAGATAAAGAATGACCTTCTTGATCAATACGATCTATTTTACCCGATATTACCACTTGCAAGTCATCAATAGTGAAGTTGAACATTTTTTCCCGAGCGACAACTATAGAAGGATGTTCTTTATTATAATTGAAATATGCTTCGACCAACTCTACAGCTTGTTTTTTAAACTCTTCTTCCCGCAATAAATATTCAAATGCATCTTTTCTCCAATGTTTATCTAATAAATCCATCATTATTTCAAGACTTTGGTTATCCTTGCTATGAAATTCATCTAAAACGTTATGGATAATTATTCCAAATTCCATTGTAGCGCGTGTTTTTCTCTCGGGTACTTTATCAATATGTTTAAGACGATATTTATATGGACAACTTTCATAGTCGTTGATACTGCTCGCTGACAATTTTAATAGATATCTTGAATCTAATTTATTTTGGTCTTCTATTGTTGGACTCTCATTTAAATTTTTCATTTTTGATAAGATTTCACTGGCATTATCATAATGATTAGCAGCTATTTCGTGACTAAGATCAACAAGTAGTCGTTGTTTTTCTAAATTTAATTCAGGCTGTATTACAGCTTCATCATCGGTTTTCATAATAGAACTCTCCATTATTTTTGGTTCTAAATTTTCTATTTCCTTTGTAAAAATAGATTGAGCTTTGGATGGGCCAAATAAATACAACTCATCTTTGGCTCTGGTGCATGCAACATGAAAGATTCTCCGCTCCTCTTGAAGATGGAATTCTTCTACAGATATAGGCTCTTCCATAAACCAGTGTTTCCATGATATAGGTAGATTATCTATAATTTTTGGTTTATTAAAACGAATGGGAAAGCTTCCAGACCTTAAAAAAGGGATGATTACTATTGGAAATTCTAGCCCTTTTGATTGATGTACTGTTAAGATTTGAACTGCAGTATTTTTATTATATTCTTCTGGCTGGGCAGCTTCAATATTCATATTTCTTTGTAGAATATTCATATATTGCAGCCAACTTTTTAACGTAGGATTTTCTTCTATCGCATTGAATCGTTCAGCGATTAACATTAATTTCGCCATATTTGCTAAGTTTAGACGTTGTTTATATCGATAATGCTTCCGTAAATATTGTATTTCATCTGTATCTTTTAAATGCTTTAAAATATCCCAAACTATTTCATCAGGACTTTGTTTTTTGTTATAAGACGTTAAGATTTTTTTTCTTGTTGATAAGACCCATGCAATACCTGGAAATTCTATTGATAATTTGTCTAATGCTTCTAATCGATCATGTATAGATGATCGATTGAGCTCACTATAGAATTTTGATGTCCATTCATACCCCATTTTTTCTTTTAAAATTCTGAATAAAGCTGCTTCTGATCTTTCATCAGAAATAACTAAATGACCCCAAGCCAATACATCTTTTACAATAGGTACATTGAAGAATTTCTCAATATGAATATCTACTGGTATTGCTGATTTTTGTAAAACAGAAGCGAGGTTTTTTATATGTCCCCATGATCTACATATAATAGCTATATCTCCAAATACACGATTATTTGTTTCTACCATATCATGTACTAATTGCGGAATTTGATCCATGCTTTCTTTAGATTCAGAAACATACCATTTAGGCGTTGGTCCATTTTTTGGAAGTTCATTCGGTCTAATAAGCAATTTTTTTTCTCTTTGAGTATTCTGTTCTATTGATCCATTTGCTAAGCCAAGTATCTCACTGGATGAGCGATAGTTTTCAACAAGTTTTACCATTTTATAATTTGGGGAAGAAGAATATCTTTTTTCAAAATCTTTAATATTGAAATAATTAGCTCCCCGAAAGCTATAAATGCATTGGTCTTCATCCCCAACGACAGTTATACTTGGTTTATCACCTGCTATAAAATTGATTATTTTGTTTAGTGCATAATTATTATCCTGGTACTCATCAATAAAAATATGTTTATACTTTTTTCTGGTATTATTTAATACGGTAGAATTGGAATTAAGCATATTCCAACAATCAAGAATCATATCACCATAATCTACGACTCCCATCTTACTTTTTTCTTTCTGAAAATATTCGAAAACCTTTAATAAATCAGAAAGTTGATTTATACAGTCATCGTAATCGCAATCCTTATGCATATTTGGAAAAATATCATGAAAATTATCTTCAAAAATGTTTGTTGACTGATAAAGGTCATTTAGTTGATCTGGTGTAAGAAGTTCATCACGCAGACGATCAATAAATGGAATAAAAGATTTTGTAATAGCTGTATATGGGGAGGCTAGGAATGAAGAGGAACTAATAAATTTTAATTTATCAAAATGATTTATAAAATAATATATAATATCATCTTTTTGCCAAAGTATTTTGTCTGCATTCGGGCTACTGTTTTGATCGCGCACTAATGCATTGCAAAATCCATGGAATGTGCTAATGGTAATTTTATCTCCAGTCCTACCAATTATCTCTTTAATTCTACTTGATATTTCTAATGTGGTTTTATCTGTGAAAGTAAGAAGTAGAATATTTTTTGGCGGTACATTTTCATTCCGGATCAAATGGTTTATACGATTAATTAATGTTGTAGTTTTTCCAGTTCCAGCTCCAGCAAGAATCATTAACGGAGCTGGTTTGTGTAAAATGGCCTCTTTTTGAGCTATATTTGGATTAAATGAAGTAGCGCTTGATTCCATATATTAAATTAGACATTAATCTGGTTAATATCAGTGAACAAGTTTCGTATTTTAATATTTAACCTTTGATGATTTTTAGTGTCTAAAATGGTGAAAATGAATGAAAAAAGATCGAGAACTCATACAGGACTTTCAAAATGGAGACGAAGAGGCATTTAATGAACTTGTTCGAAGATATTTGGATTTAGTTCATGGATTCTTTCAAAAACTTACGAATGATGAGATGGAGGCAGAAGATTTGGCGCAAACCGTATTTATTAAATTGTTTAAATCTCTTAAGAACTTTCGTTTTAAATCAGAATTCAATACTTATTTATATCGTGTGAATGCAAATACTGCAAATACTTACTTTAAAAGGAATAAATGGCGAAACATTCTCCATTTGGACCAAACAGTTGAGCCCACATATGATGATAACGAACAGGATAGAGAATGGAAAAAAGAAGAGATATGGAATGCAATTAGTAAATTACCGAAAAAACAACGATCAGTTGTTATGATAAGAATTTCAGAAATGCTGCCTTTTAAGGATATAGGAAATATTCTTCATATGTCTGAAGGTACAGCTAAAGTTAATTTTCACCATGGTATCAAGCGTATTAAGACCTTATTAGGAATAGTGGAATGAATTTTGAATCGAAAATTCGACAAACGATATCTGATTCCGATAGAACAATCGATAAAGAACAATTTATTAATAATCTAACAGATGCCAGGTTCAAGCATAAATTAAAGCGCAGTCAGGCTTTTTCAGGCATTTTAGCTATATGTTTGATTATTATTGTTGGTTTAACAAGTTATTTTGAGTTAGATCAGGGGGTTATTCAATCGGGAAGAAATTATTATTTTAGTGATAGAAATATTTCTTATTCTGATTTTGATGAAGATAATTATAATAATGATTATTCATTAGATGATCTAGCTATTTATATTATTGAAGAGGAAGATGATATTTGGACAGCTTTTTCATTTTTAGATGAAATAGAATTTGATAATTTTATTAACTATATAGAGGAGGAGTCATGAGAATAACTAACTATTTTTTATTAAGTTTCATGTTGGGTAGTGTTTTATTTGCACAACCTGGTCATTGGGATAAAAAAGATGAGGGTAGAGGGAGAATGGAGATGTATGCAATCTGGAAACTTACAGAAACTCTTAATCTTAATGAGAAGCAAGCGGAAGTATTTTTTCCAAAACTAAACGCTCACAAAGATAAAATAAGAGGTATGCAAAGGGATAGAAGAGGTAATTGGAAAGATATTGTTGCTAAGGCCAAAAAAGGTGATACAATTAGCGATAAAGAATTACAAGAAGTGATAAATAAAGACAGGGCTTTAGATAAGAAAGTCATTTCTGAAAAAGAGAAGTTTTCTAATGGATTAAATGATGTTCTTAGCAACGAACAGATTGTTCTATATCATGTATTTGGTAGAGAAATGCTAGGAGAAGCTAAAGAAAGGATGCGCAATCAGCGCAAGAGGGGAAAAAATATGGGTGGATTCAAAGGAAAGCGTAATCGATGGTAATAAATTAAATATAACTTATAATTAAATGCCCGATAATAATCGGGCATTTTTGTTGTTTGTTGAAAACAATTGTTTATAGATAACTTCTATTACATTATTATTTAATAATATTCATATGAAAACAATATATAACTTTAGCGCTGGACCTGGAGCTCTTCCGAAAGAAGCCCTTGACGCTGCTTCTAAGGCAGTATTAGACTATAAGAATAATGGAATAAGTATTTTAGAGATGAGCCATCGATCTCAACCAGTTGTAGAATTAATGAAAAATACTACTGACTTAGTTAGAGAGCTATTATCTGTTCCAGATAATTTTCATATTTTATGGTTGCAGGGAGGGGCTTCTACACAATTCTCTATGATTCCAATGAATTTACTCTCTAATGATCAAACAGCCGATTATACAGATACTGGCCTGTGGGCAGCAAAGGCCATAAATGAGGCAAAAATATTTGGTAATATAAATATTTCTTCTTCCACTAAAAAAAGCATATATAATCATATATATAAAGATTTAGAGCAAACACCTAATGCAATATATTTACATATTACAAGTAACAATACTATCTATGGTACGCAGTGGAAATCATTTCCAAATACATTGAATCCTGAAGGGTATATAGTTGCGGACATGTCATCAGATATATTTAGTAGAAAAATTGATTTTAATTCATTTGGATTAATTTATGCAGGTGCCCAGAAAAACATGGGCCCTGCAGGTGTAACAATGGTAATTATTCGGGATGATATTCTTGGCAAAGTTAATCGTCAAATTCCCACTATGCTTAACTATAATACGCATATTAATAAAAAATCAGCATTTAATACTCCACCTGTATCTACAATATTTGTGGTCAATAAAACCTTAAGTTGGTTAAAGGAATTGGGAGGGTTGGTTGCGATAGAAGATAGAAATAAAATTAAGGCGGAAAAGCTATATCGGGAGATAGAAAGAAACTCTATTTTTACATGCCCTGTTAATAATGAAGATAGATCTCAAATGAATGTACCATTCACTTTTATGGAAAATGGAGATGAAAACAAATTTTTACAATTTTGCGCTGATAGAGGGTTAATGACTTTAAAAGGTCATAGGTCAGTTGGTGGCTTTCGTGCTTCTATTTACAATGCGATGCCTTTAGAAGGTATAGATGCATTGGTTACAGCTATGCAAGATTATGAATCAATGGATTCTAAATAAATCATTTAAATAGTTTATCGAGCTTTGGTTTAATTACGACTCTGCAATATGGCTGATTCATATTATTATTATAATAATTATTATGATAATCTTCTGCAGTCCAAAACTTGTCCAGTTTAGTTATTTCTGTAACGATAGGGTTTAAAAATATATTAGAATTATCCACCATGTTTTTAGAATCTTCAGCTATTGATTTTTGTTTATTATCATGGTAAAAAATAGCAGATCTATACTGTGTTCCAACATCATTCCCTTGTCGATTCTTTGTAGTTGGATCATGCGATTTCCAAAACATATTTAATAGATCATTAAACGTAATTATTTTTGGGTCAAAAGTTATCTGAGTAACTTCAGCATGCCCCGTTGTGCCAGTGCAGATTTCTCGGTAAGTAGGATTCTTTTTATGTCCACCAGAGTAACCAGGAACAACATCAATCACACCATCTAGCCGCTCAAATACTGCTTCTACACACCAAAAACATCCAGCACCAAATGTTGCTTTTTGCATTTCTTTCATTGATTTTTCTCCATGTAGAATTGAAAGGAATAAACTACATATTAATATTATACTATTTTTCATTTATTATAATATTACAACTAGTAAATATAGCAATTAATATAATTATTCAATTGATATAGGTTTTTTTAAATTGTATTGTAATTTCGCGAACTATAAAACAGTAAGTTTGATATAAAGATGTTAACGATAAGTGTTTTAAAAGAATCTGTTGAGGGCGAGAAAAGAGTTGCCTTAGTTCCAGAGAGTGTTAAACGACTGGCTAAACAGGGCATTTCGATACTTGTACAAGAAGGAGCAGGTGTTGAGGCTGGTTTTAGGCCAAGTGATTATGAAGCAGCAGGCGCTGCTATAGTATCAAATTATGATGAATTACTTAGTGATGGGAATGTGTTTTTAAAGGTACAAGTCGTTTGCCTTCAAGATGGTATGCTAGAGCTGGTAGATCCGCTTAAAAAAGGGTCTGTTATAATTGGGTTTATGAGCCCCTTTAAATATATTCAGAACATACAATCTCTTGCTGATAGAGAAATTACTTCCTTCTCAATGGAGCTAGTCCCTCGTATTTCGCGTGCACAACGTATGGATGCATTAAGCGCCATGAGTTCTGCTGCTGGTTATAAAGCAGTATTATTAGCCGGTAGTACTTTAAATAAATTTTTTCCATTAATGATGACTGCTGCAGGAACAATTTCCCCTGCAAACGTACTTGTCATAGGTGCAGGTGTAGCAGGATTGCAAGCGATTGCTACTGCAAAAAGACTTGGAGCTCGAGTCAAGGCTTTTGATACAAGACCTATTGTAAAAGAACAAGTTGAGAGTTTAGGTGCAGAATTTGTTTCTCTAGAAACAAGTGATGAAGCTCAAACTAGTGGGGGATATGCTGAAGAAATGTCTGAAGATTTTTATCAGCATGAACATGCAATTATTGGTGAGCATCTTCCAACAACTGATGCTGTTATTACAACTGCACAAATTTTTGGCAAGAGAGCACCGTTACTCATTACTGAGGAAATGGTTCAGTCGATGAGATATGGATCTGTTATCGTAGATCTTGCAGCTGAACAAGGTGGAAATTGTGAACTTACTGTTCCTGGAAAGGATGTAGAGAGACATGGTGTTAATATTTTGTCACCTCTTGATTTACCATCCAGTTTATCATATCACACGAGTGAAATGTTTAGTCGAAATGTCACGGCGTTATTAAGTGAAATGCTTGATGCAGGTGAGCTTAATATTGACCTTGATGATGAAGTTGTTTCAGGTACAATTTTAACTCATGAAGGCAAGGTTTTAAATCAACATGTTATTGATTTACTTGATAGAGAAAAGGAGGAGAATTGATGTCTGGACAATTGTTAATAGAAATTTATGTTTTTGTTTTAGCTGTGTTTGTTGGTTTTGAGGTGATTTCTAAAGTACCACCGACGCTCCATACACCGCTTATGTCTGGATCAAATGCTATATCAGGCATCACGATTGTAGGTGCAATCCTAGCAACGGGATCAATGCCTGGAACCATAAGTGCAACTCTAGGTATGATAGCAATTATTTTGGCTATGATAAACGTAGTTGGAGGGTTTATGGTTACTGGAAGAATGCTAAGGATGTTTAAAAAGTAGGGTTGTTTTGCAAGATTTAGTTATACCTATAATTTATCTTCTTTCTGCAGTATTCTTTATTCTTGGTCTAAGGCAGCTTTCACATCCAAGAACAGCGCTTAAAGGTAATAGAACAGCATCCATAGGGATGCTTCTTGCGATTGTTGCTACTTTATTAAATAACCAAATACTTGATTTTCAATCTATATTTATTGCCATTTTAATTGGAAGTGCAATAGGTGCTATACTTGCAAAGAGAGTTGAAATGACCTCCATGCCTCAGTTAGTTGCATTATTTAACGGTTTTGGTGGCGCTGCATCATTATTGGTTGCTTCTGCAGAGTTTTATCGTGGAGGCGCGTTTGCAACATTTATTTTATTTATAATCACACTTAGTGTACTAATTGGTTCGGTAACATTCTCTGGTAGTTTTATTGCGTTTTTAAAATTACAGGGTATTATGCGAGGTTCTCCTATACAGTTTAAAGGTCAACATGCGTTTAATGGATTATTAGTTATGCTTGTAATTTTATCATCCGTATATGGCCTATTAGATCCTTCGCAACTCACCTCAATGTTTTTAATAATTATTGGTATTTCACTGTTATTAGGAATCCTATTTGTACTACCAATTGGTGGAGCAGATATGCCAGTTGTCATTTCTTTGTTAAACTCATTTTCTGGACTTGCTGCCTGTGCTACAGGATTTGTTATTCAAAATGATGCTCTGATTATAAGTGGCTCTCTTGTTGGTGCAAGCGGAATCATATTAACGGACATCATGTGTAAAGGCATGAATCGTACAATTTGGAATGTGCTATTTGCAGGTGTTGGTTCTACTGATTCAAATACAGATAATTTGCAGGTAGATCCTATGAAATCTATAAAATCGTACGAACCTGAAGATACGGTAGTAATATTTGAAAATGCAAAGCAAGTAGTCATTGTACCAGGTTATGGACTGGCTGTTGCGCAAGCTCAGCATATGGTTCATGAATTACAAAAATTATTAGAAGGGAAAGGTGTTGTTGTAAAATATGCGATTCATCCTGTTGCAGGGAGAATGCCTGGACATATGAATGTGCTGCTTGCAGAAGCAAATATTCCTTATGATAGTCTGTATGATCTTGATCAAATTAATCCAGAATTTGAAGAAACTGATGTTACCTTGGTTATTGGTGCAAATGATGTTGTAAACCCTGCTGCTAGACATGATACAAATAGTCCAATTTTTGGTATGCCAATACTTGATGTGGATAAAAGTCAAACGGTATTTGTATTAAAACGTAGTATGAATCCTGGTTTTGCAGGTATTGAAAATGAGTTATTTTATAAAGATAATACTATTATGATATTTGGTGACGCAAAAGATACCGTTTCAAAGCTTGTATCTGAGCTTAAATAGCGAACCAAAATCTTCAAATTATTCTCATTTTTTTTGTAAGTAATATTCCTCAATAAAACGTTTTTTTTATATAGAGCATAAATTGCTTTGGGTGATAATTTAATTAGAAGACTAGTTTTCCATCGTTTTACAGAGGAAGATTGGGTATAAATCAATTTCACTAGATAAATAATTAATGGAGAGATTATTCATGAATCGAAACAAGATAAAAAGACAATCATCTGGTTTTACAATGATCGAAATCATGGTTGTAGTAGTTATAGTTGCTATTCTAGCGGCAATTGCTGTTCCTACATATGTGCGATATGTAGAGAGCGCAAGAGCATCTGAAGCTAAAAGTGTTATTGGAAATATTGATAATGCTGCAAAAATGTATTATCAAACCTATGGTGAATGGCCCACTGATGTTGAAGAACTTGAGAATTCAGGCCAACTTGAAGTAGATAGGTCAACAAAACGTAAATGGATTTTTGAGCTTCAATTGTCGGATCAAGGTGGTAGAATTATTGCAACAAGTACAGGCGATATGAACGGCGGTGAAGGACGCGTGGTTGAATTTGATAGAGAATCCGGATCATATAGAGGTTATGGGACTGCTGAAAGAGAAAGTTAATGGATATAAATAAACTACTATCATATTCTCTTGAATCAGGTGCTTCGGATTTGCACTTAAGTTCAGGATCTATACCGATGGTCAGAATAAATGGTATTATGAAGCCATTAAATATGTCATCTACAACAGATGAGGATATGAAATCTATTTTACCTCAAGTAATGAATGAAGATCAGATAGAAAGTTTTCATGAAAATAAAGAAATTGATTTTAGTAGTCGTTTAGAAGGAAAGGGAAGGTTTAGGGTAAACTTCTTTCAACAGATTCGCGGGCTTGCAGCAGTTTTTCGGGCAATCCCTGAGATACCTAAGAGTTTTGAAGAGCTTTCTTTGCCTCCAGTTTTAGAAAATTTATCAATGCTTGATAGAGGATTAGTATTATTAACAGGGCCTACAGGTTCTGGTAAGAGCACAACGCTTGCTGCAATGGTTGACCATATTAATCAGAATAGAGAATGCCATATAATTACAGTCGAAGATCCAGTTGAATATTTTCATTCATCCAATCAATGTATGATTAATCAACGTGAATTAGGTGCATCGACACACAGTTTCGCAAATGCTCTCCGCTCGGCGCTTCGCGAAGATCCAGATGTAATTCTTGTTGGTGAAATGAGGGATTTAGAAACAATCTCGTTAGCGCTTACTGCTGCTGAGACAGGGCATTTAGTGTTATCAACGCTACATACCTCAAGTGCTGTCAAGGCTGTTGATAGGATTATTGATATTTTTCCTTCAAGTCAAAAAGGGCAGATACGTTCAATGATGTCGGAAAGTTTGGAGGCAGTCATTGCACAGAAACTACTTCAAACCAAAGATAAGAAAACTAGAATGCCTGCTCTTGAGATAATGATTGCAACTACAGCAATTAGAAACTTGATTCGAGAGGATCGTATTTATCAAATACCATCAGTGATGCAAGCAGGTGGAGTGGAAGGGATGCAGACTTTGGATCAAGACTTACAACGTTTAGTTTCTCAAGGAAAGATTAAACGAAGTGCAGCGGCCCAGATTGCAGAAAATCCAAAATTATTTGGAAGCAATGTTCTATAGGAATTGTAAAAATAAATTTCAGTCTGGTTTTTCATTTATTGAAGTAATGATTGGAGTGCTTATCGTAAGTATTGCAGCGTATGGTATGGTGGTAGGAGCGACACATGCTCGTGGTGAATTACGTGCGATTGCTGTAAAAGAAAGGGCGACAGAAGAATTATTGAGTTTTGTTGAAAGTATGAAAGGTAGAATAGCAGATGGAAAATTATCAATAACAGAAAGATCAGGTAATCTACAGGGTGAAACAATCTATCTTTTTGGGAATCAACATAGCCAAACGAAGCTTGCTGCGAAGTTATTTTATGAACCAGTTACAAGATTAATAACTGATTCTACAAGTAATGTTGATCGTTATTTATTGAAATCATGGATAGAGTGGGAAGACTTTTCCACACCCTCTCGGAATGTTGTTAAGAGAGAGGAAATTGAAATGGTTATGATGGAGTTTCCATTATGAAAATTATAAGAAAAGTTTCAAGATGGTCTTCTGGTTTAACATTGATAGAGTTAGTTACTACAATAGTAATCTTGGGGATAGTAATGATTGGTTTGGGTCTTAGTTTGCGAACCGTTACATATCATTATCAGGATGATAGCGTTCTTCTTGAAGTCCATAATTATGGAAATTCTGTTATGCGTGAAATAATGAAAGAAATTAGTTTAGCTAGAATAATCAATAAAGAACAGATCAATGGATATTCAAGAATATCTTTAAAAAAATATGATACTTTTGGCAATGAAACTTCAACCGTTATTACTGCAAATGCATCAGAGGGTATATTATTTAATTATCAAAATCCATTAGATGGAAAATTACGTTTTCCAACTAAGGGAAGATTTAGAAATAATAATCAACGAAATATTACATTAAAAGAATTTTATGCTGAAGAAGTTGAATTTATAAGACCCAATTTGGCTAGATATGCTAATTCAACTTGGGAAATAAATTTGGATATTGAGGTAGAGTCTTTTGTCTCTTCAGCAGGGTCAATAAAAGAATTAGTACAATTTCATCGAACAGCTTTTATGCCTAATCGTTATATAAGTCCTAGATCGCTTGCAAATAATCAGGTAGGTAGCTTATGATGAAATCTTTTAAGGGGATGGCTACACCGACAGCGGTGATTTTTACGATGGTAAGTATGTTTATTACTGCAGGTTATTTGAAATATGCCATGTCAGCATCTGTAACTCAAAAGTACCGTTTTGAAGAATCGAAAGCATTGCTCATGGCTGAGACAGGTTTGAATACGGAAGCTTTACCTGTTTTACCAAAGTTAGTTGATCAGTCAGTAGTTTTAGCTGCAGATGGAGTTTTATTAGAGGGAATGGGTTATTATCGTAATATAATTTGTTCAACATTCGTTAATCAAGAAGATGGTCGGACTATTTTTTATGCAAGAGGATCAGGGATTAGTGAATTTCGCAATACTCTCGGAAAACCAGTGCGAATAGAGCGTATGGCTGAGATGAACCTAGTTGCAGAAGATTTTTCAAAATTTATGTATTTCACGAACTCAGAGGAGCCAGGAGGAGGACCTCAGCTAGGAAGCTATGTTTCATTTGGAGGAAGCGATATCCTTGAGGGAGTTGTTCATACAAATGGTCAGATGACCATGAGTCAATTTGGTTGCCCAGATTTTACGCAGGCTAGTGTATCCGCATCTCAAGGAATTAATTTAAATAATTGTAATGATCAAAACTGGGCCTCTGTAGACGATTCAGCTGAAGTAAGAGTGTATCCACCATATGATGCTACGCAACGTGCAAAAGAGAATGCTAATTATGTTTTTACGGCAGACGATATGCTATGGCGTAGTACAGGTAAAGATACTTTAATTATGACTGAGATTGAATTTATTAATGGAGGTTTTATTGTTTCGCAGTGGACTTATTTAATTCCACCTGTTGGGGAGTCAGGACCGCCGCCAACAAACTTTCTATGGGACATAGATTTTAATTTTGAACAATTAAGTAATGAAAGTATTGCTTTTGATGGTCCCTTTGATTCCACATTACAGATATATTCGATGGATACGTTATTTATTGATTCTGAAGATATAGAAGGAAATGATGCAACCAACACCTTGGAAATGTATGATATTGGAGATACTGTTTTAGTGCGATCTGCTGACCCTGATTCTAATAAAGGTTGGATAGGGGTAATGAATTCTACAGATCAGATTAATGGAATTTTTGTTTTTGGTGTTCAAAGTTTAGGTCAATTCTTTGAAAATCCTTTTAGATCTGGAGAAGAAATTACGTTAGCTTTCCAAGGAGGTTTAGATAATACTGTCCCTTTTAATAATTTTGCAAATTATCATAATCATCCCAATGATGGGACAAGTGTTTGTGAATCTAGTGGCTTTCATCACTTTGATTTTGAACCTATAAATAATACGCCTGACATTCTTCCTCCTACTACCTTTTTCACAGATTTTGCCGTTATATACGTAAAAGGAGGTCAGGTTAGAGTTCGAGGAACAGTTGATGGAAAATTTAGCATTGTAACAGATAATTATACTGAATATAGAAGGCATGATGATATTTCTATTGTAGATAGAGCGTGGGGAAATATTTGGTTGATGGACAATATTTTATATGATGATTCTAATTCCTTAACAGGAGAAATTGTTTATGGGACAAGGAATAGGTTAGGACTTATTTCCGGGGCAAATATTATTATTGCTAATACTGCAGAAAATGGTGGAAAAAATCAGTCAAATGGGTCGGATATAATTATTAATGGAGCCCTTTTAGCTATGAATGATTCTTTCGTGGCTCATTATTGGCAGAATTCAATTAATAATAATTCTCTAAATGGACCAGAATTCTCTAGTCCAGTAAATTCAAAAGCAGA
>CAYTYA010000027.1:0-20737 GCA_964442015.1 uncultured bacterium | reverse complement strand
AGGAAATGTACCCCCAGTATTATCATCATCGTAGTCTCCAATCCAATCCGTGTATCCAGCAACATAAATATCTTCTCCATCGATTGTAATACCATAAGAACCCGTTCCATAAAGACTTATGTCCGAAGTTCCGTCGGGTAAGTCTGTTCTAACTGTATGACGCCAACGAGCGGCCTTGGGTGCATACCCTGTAAGGTTATCTGGTTTCATTGTAAATCCTGCATAATACCTCATATTACCAGCTGCATCAAAGGTAATATCATAGACTTCCCCATCCCCGTGATTGGGTATGGGAAGATTCGTTCTATTATTTCCATCTTTCCAAAAACACGGAATTACATAATGATGATTATTGATATAAGATCCACCAATGTATACAGAACCATTACTACGGACACCAATTGCAAATGCCTGCGATTCTCCATTGGTTGTTAAATTTATCTTTTGTCCATTTTTCCAATAACAGGATCCATTGTTAAACCATCCTGCTACATATATATCATTATCATCAACAGCAATAGCTTCTCCTTCTCCCCACAACCCAGGTAGCTCGTATTTTTCTTGGTTAATCCAATAACAGGCATATTCTCCACAGGTACCTGATGTATACACATCACCATCCACTACTACAATATCTGTTGCCCAATCACCATCAGGAAGTCCTACCCGAGATCCATTTACCCAATAGCAAGCGCCATCGTCATCACTACCAACAATATATACTTTTCGTCCTGAAATGATAGAATTTGAATTGGCAGAATCACCATTATCATCGCATCCTATCCACAAGATTACTAATAAAATAAATGAAATTTTCTTCATAATTATTATCAATATAATATCAATATTATGACTAACAAATTATTAAAAGAATCAATTAATGATTACTCTTTACCATTATCGCTTTTGATATAATTATATTTTTCCTGATTTTTTCTATGCTTTTCTGCGTCAAGTGCAATTTTACTTGCCATAGCTTTTACTACAGTATCATCGATTGTATCTTTATTTTGAATTCTTTTATTTCGATTTATTACCCATTTCATACAATAATGTATAGCAACTAAACCAAATACTATTAGTGCTAACCAAAACATAATATCTATATTTTTATCTACATATAAATCGATCTTTTCTTTCGGAAACATTATTTCTATTCTAATGCACTATTGAATCGGATTAATACAAGTTGCATTATTATTTTTTGGTGAGTTCACTAGGTTTGATACTTCATGGTATTTTAATTTCATATCATCAAATACAACAAAATCATCAAATGCATTATTTTTATCTAAATATAAATTGATTTTTTCTTTTGGAAGCATTAGAGGCATTCGATGATGCAAATGATTAATAGAAATATCGCTTTGTTTCGTAATAATGGTAAAGGAAATCACATCCCTCCATTCCGTCCATAAGCCAGCCATTGAAATCATTGTATCTTTATCACTATAAATAAAATAAGGTTGTTTCTTATTTCCAATATTTACCCATTCATAATAACCATTTGCAATAACAATACATCTATTTGTTGAAATCAAATTTTTAAAACTTTGTTTATCAGAAATTGTCTCAGATCGCGCATTAATAAGCTTACTTGCAAAGCTATCGTTTCTTGACCATGAAGGAATTAGCCCCCATCTCATATTCTTTAAGATTCTTTTATTGTTATCCTCAAAAATAACAGGTGCATCATGGGTAGGCGAAATATTATAACTAGCTTGATGATCAACTAGGTTTGAATCAATTATATCAATACCTAATGAGCGTTGCACAGAATCAATATTATTGAAAAAAGTATACCTACCACACATTTTTATATTCTTTCTAGTTAATTATAATGTATTCCATTCAGATTCATCGGTCCTTGATTTTTGGTATTCCATCATCATGATCCATGTATTATTCTTTTTAACCCAAAGAGATTCAAAATGGATATACGTATCGTTTCTATCCCCATTTTTATTTACTGTGTAATAATGAAAGATACCTATCTCATGTGCAGTTAATTGATCATACAGTCTCTCAGAAAATTTTACATCTAGATTTGCTTTAATTTTTCCAGATTCAGTATCTGCAAAACCTTGCTTCCACCCTTCAAATGCTTTATTTATAGGATAGCTACTCTTTGTTATTCCATTTACTAACACTGCGTCTCGATGATATACAGATTTAAAGGAACGAAAATCTCCATTAGAGACAGTTTGTTCTAATTTATCCCAAGCATCATTTAACTCATTAATCAGGGTTTCTTCTGCATAAACAAACTGAATTAAAAGAAAAACTATTAAAACATATACTTGTTTCATTTTTACTCCTAGGTTCAATTTATAACTCAATTCCTTCTTGGATTTGATGTTTAATGATAAAATCAATTCCACAGGCCAACTTTTCAGCTAGTTTTGACTCTGGATTCACAACTCTCCAAAAAGGAGTAATTGAATCTAGATTTTGTTCTGCTTGATACTCTTCAAATGCCGCTTCCGAAATAATTCTCAGTGATATACCCGTTACTACTGGACAAGTCATTTCAGCATGGTAACACATAGAAAGCTCACGACGTATTTGTTTTAAATCAACAAATGACCCTTCGGGGATATTTCTCACATAGTCGTCAACAATTTTTGGGGTTGGGACAAGCATTGTAGTTCCAGCGGGAATATCTGCAAATTTTTTTGGGTTTTTCTTCACTTTAAATTCTTTTTCAAGATCTCGTTTTTCTACCCATGTTTTGCGCATATTTTAATTTACTAATCATGGTACAGATAAGAAAACCTTATAGATGACTTTTGCGTTAATTTGTAATATTAGTTTTTATAATTCATTATAAAAGCATAAATAGTTTAAAATCAATAACCTATTACAAGCCCGGGTGGCGGAATTGGTAGACGCGCTAGATTCAGGGTCTAGTATCTCTTGGGATGTGCTGGTTCGACCCCAGTCTCGGGCACATAATTACTTTTATAGATCACATGAATAGGGATAATAAAGATCATCATACACCTTCGAATAATTTTGTTTGGAATAAAGAGAATACATTATGGTATGCGGAACAATATGGAGATCATATTTCTAATGATCTTACTATTAAAAATATTGAATTATATCCAAATGACATACTTCTTGATATAGGATGCGGAACTGGTACAGCAGTAAAAATTGCATCTAGAATATGCCATAAAGGAAAAATTTATGGAATTGACCCCATTGAGACGATGATTAATATTGCTATAAAAAATATAAAACCTTCAAATATAGAATTTATCCTTGGCTCTGCAGAAAATATTCCCCTAGATAATAAATCTGTAAATAAAGTAATAGCTATCAATTCAATTCACC
This sequence comes from uncultured bacterium, assembly GCA_964442015.1. Classification (GTDB taxonomy): domain Bacteria; phylum Fidelibacterota; class Marinisomatia; order Marinisomatales; family TCS55. The sequence continues at coordinate 17,398 of CAYTYA010000027.1, read as the reverse complement.
ACTGGGAAGATTATAATAAAGGACTATTAGAAGTGAACCGAGTCTTGAAATCTGAGGGATTATTTTTTATATCTAGCGATATAGTTAATAATGATGATTGTGGGCACGGTAGTGGACCATTGCAGACTAATGAAAAAATTATGAAGGAATTAAAGAATGCAGGATTTATTGATATATCGTTACAAGATCATACTGTGGAAAATGATGGGATTCATTTAATACAATGTAAAAAAGATTAGCAAATCTTAGCTTAAGATACCGTTATTCCTTCAAATTGGATCCAAGGAAATATCTCATCACCAAAGTTTACTTCTTCTTTTGATATATGTTTCACTTTTTGAAACATATCAACAATATTACCTGAAACCATCGTTTCACTGATAGGATATTGTACCGTACCATTTTCTATATAAAAACTATTCTTTGCAACCCCTGAAAAATCACCATTATCACTTGGGCTTCCTCCAGAAAATCGGCTTAGCAATACACCTTTTTCTACCGATTGAATCATATCTTCTAAAGGTGTTTCACCTCTATCAATAATTAAAGATCCACCAGAATTGGAAACCCTTTGCAAACCAGTTTTCTTTGATCCATATAGGCTTAGTAAGAAGCTTTGTAAAATCCCATTTTGAATGATAGTTAAATCTTCTGCCTTATACCCATCAGATGTAACAAAATATCCTCCTGATAAATTATCAGATAAAGGCTTTGAATGAATCGATAAAGAATTATGCACAATTTGTTGATTCATAAGTTCTCGAAATAATGATGTTCCTGCAATAAGCCTAAAATCAGATAGATTTCCTAAAATAAATCCCATAAAACTCATGATACAATCAGGTGTAACAATTATATCTCCTGTAAATTTATTTGGAACTGCTTTGGTTCGGACATGGGCAGCAGACTCTTCTAATAATCGATTGATTGACCCTCCTTTATGAAGAGGTAAATCAATATTTAACGATGAAAATCCTGCAGAATTAAATGAAGATATATCTTTACCCTCTTTGGAAGTAAACATAACAGAAAAACTATATGATCCTTCCGATTCATCAAAAGATACACCATTGGAATTTCTGTAATAACTAGTACCCGAACTAAAATCTAAAATTGCTTGTTCAATTATTGTTGTTGGAAAAGTATTGGCTGAATAATCCATAAACTCCTCCATACGATCATACATAATATTTAATGCTGGCTCTTTATTTCCCTTTGAAAAAGATTCTGCTTCCTGATATTCCGAAATATCATATGATTCATCTTGCATAGAAGATTCTGCCATATTTAACACGGTTTTTATGGCTTTATCAATATCATCTTTAGCAATCTTATTTATACTTAAAGATCCCTTTTTTTGATCTTTAATTGCCATAATGGAAACACCATGATTTGCATTGGTACGAAAAAGCGAAAACTCACCGGCATCTACATTTAATTCTTTTTTCTCTCCATAGGAATAAACACACTGAGCCTTATCAGCGCCAGCTTTTATTAATTGTTCTATACAATAATCTGAAATATCTTGGTTTTGCAAGTGTACTAGCTACCGTCCACCAATATTGACTTTGCATTTGATTGCAGGACCGCCCATACCAACAGGAATCCACTGTTTTTTCCCGCACATACCTCCTGCACTCCAAGTCATATCAGAAGAAATCATATCAATTGTTTTTAAAACATCAAACGCAACACCAGAGATAGTTGTATCTTTGATGGCTCTTCCTAGTTTACCACCTTTAATTTCGTATCCAAGAGGAACTCCAAACATAAATTCACTGGTAGAATCTGCCTGTCCATTACTTGATTTCATTAGGTAATACCCATCATCAATAGATGATATCATTTCTTCAAGAGTACTTTTTCCAGGCTGAATAGCTGTATTTCTCATTCGAATTAATGGTTCATCTGAGAAAGCATACGCCCTAGCATTTCCAGTCGGCTTTGCATTAAAATGTCTAGCACTATCCTTATTATGCATAAAGCTTTTCAATGAACCATCCTCAATAATAACAGTATCGTTAGAAGGTGTTCCTTCATCATCAATATATACAGGAACCGGACAAACTTGTTTATTCATCGTATTGGCATAATCCACTAGTGTAACCAATTCACTAGCCACCTGTTCTCCCATAAATTCTCCTGCCACGGATCCACCTAATACAAGATCAGCCTCCGTAGTATGACCAATGGCCTCATGGGCTAGTATCCCTGCTAAATCGGCATCTAATATAACATCTTTCATACCAGCATCAGCATAAACGCCATTTGATTTCTTTTGTAAATGTTCTACAAGAATATCGATATCATTATAAAAATGAGCTGGATCTAAAAAATGATCCTCCAACTGCCCTAATCCTCCAAAAACATCCATTAAATCAACAGGTTCACCGTTATTATCCATTGTTAAAGAAATATACATAATTCCACGCGGGGTCATCGAATATGATGTAGATCCTGCTGAGGTTAACAATGATTTTTCCATATCTAATCCAGATAAGACAACTGTACGAGAACTAAGAAAGGTATATTTATTTGCAATATAGTCATCTATATTTCTCAAAAATTCTATCCATTGCCTTTGGTCATTTCGAACACAATTAGTAGATAAATCCACCTCATGATGACCACTAATATCTGGAAGAATAAACCCACATTGCTCTTTTTTACGTTTATTCATAAACGAAACATTATCACTTGCATTTTTTACCACATATTCCACAGCAGAATCGGACAAATCTGGACTGGAGGAAAAACCCCAGTTTCCATCATTATATACTCGAGATGATACACCGCTTGATGAAGAAACTGAATTACCCATTACATCTCCATTCACCATGGAAATATGATTATTTCTATTTTCTTGCATACGCAACTCTGTGTATAAAGAAAAATGACTAGAGTACTTATTCAAGTCTTTATTTATCATAATATAAAATTTTTATTAAAGTGTTAGTTGAAATTCATTTGTTAAAATACCTGGACAAGATACTACACCAAGATTGCGCTGACCGTAAGTCAGAACGTCTGGTATAACCTCTACCTTTGAACCTACAGATTCTAGTTCTGTTCCAAAAAACCGATAAAACGTATCATCAAATCGCATAGTTTCAATAGGTGCAACAATTTCTCCACCTTCAACCCAAAAACAGGCATAACGTGTTAACCCTGTAATTCGCCCACCAGGATTATCACTCCAGTTTAGATAGTGAATATTAGATAAGAATAAACCCTTATCTAATTGATTTAAGACCTCCTCTTGACTCAAATCACCGGCAGCCATTGAGGGTGATCGCAATTCTTCTGTATCTTCTGCATAATTTGTTGATACTCCATACTCAGCCGATGTTCTAGAGCTAACTAACGTATTTTGTAAAATACCATTTGAAATTATTGGTAACGAATCAGGGCCTGTTTCTCCATTGGAATTAAATTTTGGCACCAAGCCCGATGAAAAATCTTCAGAAATAGAAAATTTTGGAGATAGTCGCACATCATTATGTCTCATCTTACCAAATCCGCTACATCCTTGCTGTAAACTTGCCTCACTAATACCATTCCAAGAAAACATGTCAATAAAATCAGCAACTGCTTTTGCTTCAAACCATGTTCGATAGACACCTGTTTCAATACGAACAGGTTTCCGTTTCATTAATTCCAATTTTTCAATAGAATGATTCACATAAGATTCATACAATTGTTGATCCCAATCAGTCCCGGCATATGTACCTTTTACCATTTGACGCTCTGGTGTAACTAGAGAATAATCCAGACAATGAGATTCAGTTTCAAACCAATGCTTTTGTCCAAGAGAATTTGCGTTTCCTCTAAACATTTTTCCATTAGCAAATATTCCAACTAAATCAACTCCTTGCATTGATGGCAGCAATGCCTCAACCGCATGATCAAATTGGAGTCCATTTGCATTAATAATTTCACGGGATGAACCAGAATTTGTTGGCATAACTAAAAAAGGATCTTCTAGAATCTCTTTTGACTCAGAGCGCATACGTTCTATTGCACTCTTTCCACGTGATAAATCAATATCATAATCACCTGAGACAGTTATGCTGCCTTCACATGTACGATTATTAGAAATAAATTTTAAACCTAGGTTCGCATCATCCACTAAACCTGTTTGTCGAATAGAAGCATTGTTTATTCGAATAAACTGGCTATTCTCTCCAGAAAAAGATAAAGTTAAAGCCTCATTATTTTCTAATTCTGAAAATAAACCTTCGCATAGTTGATTAAATAATTTTTCCATTTCTAGGCTCCTCCAAATACTTGAATATTTTCAAATAAACAAACAGGAGAAGCATGTCCAACTCGTATAACCTGATTAGGCTCTCCTTTTCCACAATTTGGAGTTCCGTATATACTAAAAGTGTCATTATTTCCTATCATTTTTAGACTATTCCAAAAAGGGTTGCTTATTCCTCTATAATTTGGGTTTTTTAAAGTTTTAGTTAATTTACCATTTTCAATTAATTTCGCATATTCACAACCAAATTGAAATTTGTTTCGATAATCATCAATAGACCAAGAACGATTGCTCTCCATATATACACCATTTTCAACTGAACCGATTATATCATCAAATGAAGATTCTCCAGGTTCTAAATTGATATTTGCCATGCGATCAATCGGAGCTCTATTCCATGAACTAGCGCGAAAGTTTGCGACACCAGATACTCCAGAACGAATCTGACTCTCCTTACCGCCAAGACCGCGCTTGAGAATGCCATCTTTAATTAAATATTCCTTTTTTGCTTCCAATCCACCATCATCATATGCATAGGAAGCAAACTCGGATGGCAATGTAGGGTCAAATGTAATATTCATTAACTCAGATCCATATTGTAGTTTTCCAAAATCATCTAAATTCACAAAACTCCACCCTGCATAATTTCTTTCGTCTCCAAGAATCCTATCAACCTCTAATGCATGTCCTACACTTTCATGGATTTGAAGCATCATTTGATCTGAAGCAATTACCAAATCCATTTCACCTGTCGGACATTCATCCGCATCTAATAGCTCAATTGCTTGTTCACCTATTTTTTGTGATTGAGCAAGCAATTCTAGTTTATCAAAATATTCCATACCCATTTGAAGACAATTACCACGCATTCCACCAAAAGTGCGTGTCTGTTGATTCGCACCATCTGCTGCAGTTGCAGAAAGGTCAAACTCCAACATAAGAAATTCTTGTGAAATATCACTGCCATTGGAACTTACAAAACGAAACATTGTCTGAATTGTTTGCAATAAAGCACGTGCACTCACAATTTTATCACTTACCTTCAAATGATTGTAGGCATCAAGAAGTATTTTATTAAGCTCACCTGGAGATAAAGAGTCTTTTTTCTTCACAAATGGAGATTGATAATTTCCAACATTAGCTGGACGAGCATCCTCAGAAAATTCAAATGTTGCATGTTTAGAAGCAAGTTGAGCTTGTGTAAAAGCTTTCTGGGCAGCGCTAGAAACACCTTCATTCGTCATATTTGGTGTACCATAATAGCCAAATTGACCATTCGACAGCACTTCGATCATTAATCCTTGCGTAGTATAACTAGCATTCATCTGAGGAACACCATCCCTAACAATACGAGGGGTGTGCGTTTCACTCACTTCTCTAATTCCAACCCAATCGGCTGGCACATCAACTGCTGATAGTAAATTTTTTAAATTAATTTGTTCCATAATTATTCCTTTTAACTATATATCAAACTTCTCAGAATTATTTTTTAATACTGTTGTTACCTTTTCAAATGCGTTAATAATATCTTGTATATCGCTCTCATTACCTAGTAAATGATTTTGCGTTAACCATACAGATTGAAGGTCTGAAATTTTCTCTGTTACTGGGCATGAAATATTACTATAATTTATATTTTTTAGCCATGGAAAATCGTCCCTTTTTCCATGAAAGACCTCTTCTCTATATAAGGGATTATAACCCGCATACGTATATACGCCTTCTGCTCTCATTGCCTCAAAGAATTTTTCCCTTGATATATCATTAAAATTTTCTGCTTTATATCGTAATAGATATAGATGATTTGCTTCTCTTGTAACCTTTTTATACCTATGTGTTATTTCGAATCCCATATCCAATAATGATTCATCTAATTTTTTTCTGTTTTCTTCACGAATACACATGTCATTCTCAATCGTTTGAAATTGAGGTATAAGCAAACTTGCCGCCAAAGAACTTATGCGATGATTCCCCCCAACTATACGATGTTCATACCAATCCCCATCTCGATGTCTTCCGCAATTATAATATGCAAAACATGCATCTATAAATTCTTCATCGTTAGATACGACTGCACCTCCCTCGCCTGCACTAATATTTTTAGAAGATTGAAAACTAAATATCCCACCTTTGTGTAAAGCGCCAACTTTTTTACCATTCCACTCCGCACCATGCGCCTGAGCAGCATCTTCAATAATCATTAAATTGTGCTTATTTGCTATATCTATAATTCTCTCCATATCTGCAGGATTACCACCAATATGAACAGGAACTATTGCCTTCGTACGCTCTGTGATTGATGATCCAATTAAATTTGGATCTATGTTAAAAGTATCTGGATCAATATCAACAAATACTGGTATTGCATTCGCCGTCAAAACAGCAGTTGCCGTAGCAACAAATGTATAGGAGGGTAAAATAACCTCATCCCCGTAAGAAACTCCAGCTGCCTTTAATGCGACCCATAAAGCATTGGTTCCAGTATTAATAGCGATACAATTTTTTGCATCTTGAAATACCGCAAATTTATCTTCAAAGTCCTTAATTACTTTACTACCAATACCCCAAGAATCATTAATTAATGTATCTAATAATTTCTCTTTTTGACCATCTACTACTCTTGGCCATGAAGGAAAAGGTGCTTTTCTAATTGGATCACCACCAAATAATGCTAAATCACTCATTTTCATCAAATCCTAAGGATCAAATATTACACATTTTTTATTCTAAATTGAACATACATAAATAATTATCTGCAATATTTACATACCTAAAAGACATTATCACAGTTAGATATGTCATTTTTGCAGAAATATATACAAATAATACGTAGAAAAGATATTGGCACACAATTTGTGTATTGTAAAGTATAAATAAATAATGAAAGGAGTCTTAAATGACACTAGTAAAATGGAATCCAAATAGAAGTATAATATCAGATTTTGATAGAATTTTTGATAATATCTTTAATATTGATTTTCCAATATATTCACAGGGAACATCATATTCTATCGCAGTGGATATAAAAGAAACAGAAAAACAATATATACTATCAGCTGATGTGCCTGGATTAAATAAAAAAGATGTATCGATAGAAGTTCATGATGGTATCATAACTATTAAAGGAGAACGCTCAAAAGAAGAAAATAACTCTTATGAGGGTTATCAAATTCATGAACGTCAGTTTGGTTCATTTAATCGAAGTTTTCGTGTTCCTGATAATGTAATCGAGGATAAAATATCTGCAAAGTTTACTAATGGAGAGCTGTTTATAACCTTACCAAAAACAAAGGAAATAAAAACAGCAGGTAAACAAATTAAAATTAACTAATTCTGTTAAATCAATTACTTCATAATAAAGGGGCTTTAGCCCCTTTATTTTTACAGAATTTAAATTATAATAAATTAATCAGACTCTGTATAGTTCGATGAGCAGAGTCTATATTCAATTCTTTTATATTGTTAATGGATATTGTTTTTGGAACTACAATCATCCCCAAATGTTCTAATTGAGATCGAAATGAACTTAGAAACCTAAACCCATCACCCCCACTATGTGTGCCAATCATAGCTAATTTTCCTTGAAAACCATCTCTCCAATTATCAGTAGAAAGAGAAACCCATGTAATTGCATTTGTTAATATTGGCGGTGAACCACCATTGTACTCAGGCGCGCAAAAAATAAATGCATCTGCTTTATTAAACTCATCACTTAATTCTTTTGCAACGCTATTATCGGAATCTATACCGTTTATATAAAGGGGGAGTTTATAAAGTTCAAGATTAATTAATTTAGTAACTAGACGAAATTTTGAATCAATTATATCTTTTAAATTGGATGCCAAACTGAAATTTTTACCACCGCCAGATGACACCAATAAAAGGTTCTTATCTTTAGACATAGTTATTTAAAAAATTATATTTAGTGAGTATCCTGGAATATTATCAAAAACACCAATATTACGATATACGTAATCTAAATTAATTTTTGGACCTCTTGGTATTTGGTAGTTCAAACCAACGCCAAATGTAAACCCTTCTTTAGATTGATCCATACCATAAAAAGCCTGACCTCCTCGAATAGATATCATATTTTGAAATATATATTCAAAACCCAGGTTTAAGTATTCAACATTGTTATTTGGATGAATCGCATCAGCTGCAACTGTTAACTTGCTCTTTTCCGATTGAATAATATCTTTACTAACGCCGGCTCGAAATACTAATGGTAAAGGCCAGTCCATAGAGTTTAGACTAGCATCAATCTTATCATTATTACCATACATTGTTTCATCAACATCATAATCAACTTCTGTATCATATCCATCCATAGAAATTTTTCCGCCAAAATTTGAAACAGACATACCAATTCGTAAACCGCTATTCTTTGTAACAAAAAGACTTCCCAAATCCACTGCTAGTCCACCTGCATTCATATGCCAAATTTTTTCTTGTATAAATTTCATATTAACTCCAAAAGAAAAACGGTCAGTTAATCTTCTTGCATATGATCCTGCTAAAGCAACATTGCTAATCGAAAAATATTCTCCAGTACCCTGTGGTGACTTTACAGTACGGACCTGCATCTCTTCCATTGTAACAGAAGTGATAAAAAATCCGAATGAACTGGAACGATCTAAGGGTACAACTACAGCACTATGATTAAATTGTACATCTGCAATCCATGGCGAATGATAGAAGTGAGCCATAGGCCTTTCTATTTTAACTATACCTGCGGGATTCCAATATAAAGCCGTAGGGTCATCAGCAATAGCTACAAATGCACCGCCCATAGATAAAGACCTTGCTCCAATACCAATATCTAAAAAAGAGGCTGCTGTGGTGGCGACATTACTTACACTGCCAGTTATCTGACCATATGATATAGGGAAAAAAGAAAAAATAATTAATGTTATTTTTATATAACGCATCACTTAATAACTGCAAATTTTCCTGTTTTTTCTCCAACGTTAGGAGCGTCTATATGATAAATATATAGACCATATGCTATTTCTAAACCATCTTTAGTTAACATATCCCACGAATATGTACCATATTCATATTGACTAGAATGATTTATTTCATCTACTAAATATCCTGATAAAGTAAAAATCTTAATAGTGCATTCCTGAGGTAGATTAATAAAATCAATCTTACGTGGACCACGTCCTGAAACATAGATATGTTTTGGCTCCCAACGTGCTGTCACTACATATGGATTTGGAACAACTGCAATATCATCCATTTCTTTTTTAGCTAATTCATTATCTACCCATGATTTTTTCGTTGTAAAATGGAATTTATCTTGATTGGTAAATGGCCGCTCCGTTGATATTCGAAACCTATCTCCCTTTGTTATTGTAGTTGTAGTATCATAAGAATACTCGTTTTCATTGTATGGACATATAACAGAATCAGGAAAAAATTGAACAAACATATACGGAGTCTGCATTCCAGGATATGGCATTAATAATATGGGATCATCGGGATCCCATATACCATTGTTACCTATATCATAAATCCGGAATGTTACATCATTGTCTTCAGTAATATTTCTTATTCTGAAAGGAGACGGAAGATTTGAATAATCCGATGTAACCGAATCACCCAGATCGCCTTCCCAAATAATTTCAAAATCAGCCGGATGAATTTTTTGATCAAATATTCTATAGCAATAAGGTGAGTTAGAACCAAGCCAACCCGAAGAATCAAAATCAACTTCAATGGGGTCATTATATATAAATACTTTCATTCCATCAAAGATCGGATTGGTTGTTTCTCCTGCTGTTGAATTACTATTATATATTGGATAATATTTAAAACTTACAACATATGTACCCATTTCTTCTAAATAGCCATTTTCTGATGCAATGATCATTCCATTCGTATAATCCATGGAATAATCACGCCCTAAGACATAAACCATATCACCAGTTTCATTTGTAACTAAAACAGAAGAAGAATCTATATTTTTATGCTCTAAAGCCCCATATCCCCCAGTTAAAACAAATGTTTCAAATTTAACCTGTTCATCAAGGACAGAATAAAAGACAAATGGACGTCCTGGGTCTTGGTTAAAAGTTAATGAATATGTTGCATCTTCTGGAACGGCACTTGGATCTACAGTAAGCACTTCAATCCTTCCTGTAGCATATCCTGAATCATGTACAACAAATTCTTGTCCAAGTGATGAAGTATTTGGCCCCATATATCCTGCAACAGTTGCATTGGGTACAGCCATACCTGCATTTTCACTCATATTGGTTACATTTCCTTTACGATCTAAATCAACAATAATAGAACATTCTGATGGTGCAATAGGCAAGAGATTATCTTGCTCACTAAAACCTAATTCATAGAAATCAAGATCATATCCTTTATCATACCCAACAACTGCATAATAATATGTCATTCCGTTGTACACGTTATTACTATCAACAAACATATGTTCTAAACCAGAATCTGTTCCCATGTCATACTGTATACCATTAAATCCAATAGGATGAGGTCCTTTTAAGCTATCGATCAAATCATACTGAGCAATCGGCTTATTAAATGTTTTATTTCCATACGCATCTGTAATGACATACGGGTCTATAAATCCTGGGTCCGTACTACGATAAACCCTATAGCCTTCAAAATCAGATCCATATATAGCATCTAGAGAATTCTCTGAAATTTTATCCCAAAATAGAGTAACCTTCTTATCGCCAGGAACTACAGTTAAGTTTGGTTTTAAAGGTGGTTTAGCAAAATTATAATCATTATCATAAATATTCTGCATGGTAACCGTATTTCGTAATATATCATCCATATCATTGCCAAATACCATTGCTACAGCAAATTTCTTTCTTTCTCCTGGTTCTAAACCAATAAATCCTGAACCATACAAAAATGTTTGATCAATATTTTGCGATGGTACATCAAAATACCCAGGTTGCAATTGGCTCCACATAATTTCATCATTTGATGGATATATACTTGGATAAGGTGATGAATAAAAGCTAGTTAGCCCTATTTGATCGGACTCATCATTATCAGTAATTTCAAAATTTGGTTCTCCAAGATCAGGGATTCCATTTCCTTCAGTTCCATCAGCATCTGGACCATTATAACCATAATGATACGCTCCTAGACCATCAGATCCTATATCATCTCTTTCAGCCAACCAATCTTCATCATTATCAATACCGTCAAATTGACTCTCATCAATCATGCCATCTCCATCATTATCAATGCCATCATGAGGGTTTCCTGGTGATTCCAAGAAACTCCATCCAAAGTATACTGGCTTAAAGCCTCCATCTGCATTGCTCCAGCCATCATGATCCCATTGATAGACGATATCATTTTCCACATCAAACCAAGCATCATCATCTGTAAAATCGCCATTCGTACTTCCAATATCTGCATCACCATACATTCCAAATATCACACTATCAAGACGAGATGTGCCTACATTTGTTATCCAATAGGTAACAATAATTATATCCTCTGCTGCTGGATGATTCCATTGATAGACACGAACCTCAAGCTCTACCCCTAAACCTGATCTTCGTTTAGGTACGGCACCAATATCAGTTGAATCAGGAAAATAAGAAAATTCATCATTATAATAATCATCCATAACAAAATAGGATTCCTGATCTGCTCGAACATATTTTCCATATTGCCCATTCCAAAATCCATCCCAATCACTTTCACGATTAGGCCATGTTTCAGGCCAAGTAAATGATTTATCACTCATAGCCATAATCTCTTGATTAGGATTTGCGTAACCAGTAAGAGGTTCAAAACCCCATTGATATCCTTGTGGAGAATTATCTTTTAAAGCAACAGCTCCATCTGATACGATATGAACACGATTACCATTAGTGTCAATAACACTAGCAGCTACTACTGGAGTAAATTCATAAAAATAAGAATGCCCAGAACCATAAGGATATATACCAGATAGACTACCCCCAGCATCTCCAATTCCACCAAAATTATAGAATCTATTAAAAATACGGTTTCCATTATGATCACCGTATTTCCTATCTGTCACATCTAAGCTTCTCAAACGATTCTCAATACCTTGTAAATATTTACTAGGCGCCTGTCCAAATAAAAGTGAAAACAAGGGAATGATTAAAAACAATCTCATTAGAAATTTACACTTAAGCCTATTTTTATCTGTCTTGGACTAGAATAATAATCTGGTCGAACAAGATACTCATCCAAACTATTGTATCCTGGACCACTATATTGAGGCGTATACGTTGGAACAAGACTATATGTTGATCTTCCTGTATCACTAAAAACAGTTAATTCATTTCTAAAATCAAATAAATTATACACATTCATACTTAAAGACATTTTTAAGCCTGAAAATTGAAAATGGTAATAACCACGTAAATCAATATTATATGTACTTGGTTTTCTTGCATTATTTTCAAAAGAAGTTCGCACACCAAGATATTGAGTCGTATATGGTAGTCCGCTACCATAACTAAAAATTATCCCCAGTCCAGAATTCTTAATAGGATGGTATGTTAAAGTCGTATTAAAAGTGTGCCGTTGATCCCAATCAAGTGGAACAAGCATTTTTTCAGGCTCAATATTAGATGCTTCATCATTGAATGCTGCTGCAGGATCAGAAGCATTTCCTTCAGAAATAGAATATGTATAATCAACATTTCCAGAAATTTTTGCAGAAGATCTTTTCGAAAGAGCGACAGTAATTCCTCTAGAATTAGCATAATCCTGATTGATATACAATCCATATTTATCACCCGCAACAAATGATTGGATGATTTTCGTCGCATTTAAATTTCTAATATCCTTATAGAATCCAGTTAACTCTATTCCAATGTCCATTCCAACTTGCTGAGAAAAACCAACTTCATATTGTGTTGTACGTTGAGGCTCTAAATCTCCATTGCCCATTGTGTATCCAGTACCACTACCAGCAGGAACCTCAAATTCAGGATTGGTATACAAATAACTATACTGTGGTATTGCAAAAAAGTGTCCATAAGAAAAATGCATATGACCTTGATCAGTTATGGGAAACGCCAAAGCAAACCGTGGACTTAATTGTGATTTTGCTTTAGCACTTTTGTACCATGTATCACCAAAGGCATTGCTAAGCAATCGATCTTCATTATTTTTTTGATTATCAGGGTATATCTCTATTTCCGATATTTGCCCATCACCATCTAAATCAAAAAAACGGTTAATTGGCTTTACTGGACTATTTAGATTTGGATCACTTGGATCATTTAACGTCTTCCATTTTGGATCAAAATAATCCCATCGCAATCCAATATTAACCACTAAATCTTCAAACTCAATTTTATCTTGTAAATAAAAAGCATATTCAAAAGGATTTCTACCCTTTTTACCATAAGTGTTATGACTGGGAGATTCCATAGCATTAGGGATCCTTGGGGTATAACTAGTATATTCTGCCAATTGAACACTATAACTCGTTAAAGACATATTTGTACTACGAAATTCAAAACCAGCCTTCAAATAATGAAATCGATTAATCTGACTCGTGCCATCAATTTTAAAAGTATTGATTACTGATTTTTGTTCAAAATACCCCATACTGTGTCCACCAACTTCAAAATTGTTTCCAGGAGTGTAATCATCAATAGTTGGTGAAACATAAAACAAATTCGGATCAGCCGATATTGTTGTATCAATAAAGGAAAGCCCAAAAAAGTTTACACTATCAATTGAAATCTCAGAATGATTTTGATAATAATTTCGTTTATCACTCCTTTGACTTCTATAATGATTAACAGATCTAGATAGTGAAAGAGTAAAAAATGTGGACGGATTTATACTATAGTCCATAACAAACATATTACTCAGCTTAGTGGTGAACTGGTGTGACCTACCATATGGATTCCATTTGTATACATGTGAGTACCCTTGAGATGCTGTTTCACTTCCACTTAGACTATATGCAATTCTCATAGTGGGATTAACTATCCAAGAAAACTTTGTTAAACCAGTATATTGATCAGACCAATTCATAGATACCCATGAAGAATCATTGCTTCCATAAGGGTGATACAGAGAATCCCAAAGCACATGTGAAGGACTAATATATTCAAAATTATTAGTTTGAGAATTCCATTGGTGGGATTCAGGAACAAAGATTTTTTGTCCATATAAATATCCACCATTACGTTTGTATCGTCCAGAGGCAAAAATAGACAACTTATCTTTTATAATTGGCCCATTAAAAGATCCTTGAATATCTTGTATTGTATTTGGTTGAAATTCATCTAGCTGCGGGAATAATGGATCATCTGCATAATAACTTCCAAGCATAGATGACATATTGCCAGAGTATTTTCTAAAATCACCACTTTTAGTAATGATATTTATTATTCCAGACATTGCTTTTCCATATTCTGCATTAAATGTCCCACTAATAAACTGCAATTCTTGTATCGCATTATTTTCAATTTCAACTGCCATGCCAGCATCGTACGGATCCGTAACCGCTACACCATCAATCATATACGCTATTTCTCCGCTTCTTCCACCACGAACATGGAGCCCTCCTGAGTTTACAACACCTGCTTGCAGAGCAACTACATCTTCAAGTTCTTCCACAGGTAACATATCTATTTCTTCACTTGTTATATTAACTTGAGAATAAGTTACATCTGCCTGAACCATCGGTCTTTGAGCGGTGACCTCAACTACATCCATTCCTATAACACCTTCTTCAAGTTCGGCGTTTAATGTAGTAGTTAAATCAACACGGATTTGCACATCTTTTACAACAACATCTTTATATCCAATCATTGAAAACGTAACAGAATAGGTTTGTGGTGGTATTTGTAAAACAAAATATCTACCATCTAAATCAGTCGCTGTACCATAATTTGTGCCATTTACAAGAATATTTGCACCAACAAGGGGTTCTCTTGATATCTTATCAATTACAACTCCAACTAACTTACCAGTAGTTCCAGCATGTAATAGCTGGAAGAGAACAAGTAATGTAAAAAGGTATTTATTGACGTATTTCATTTGATTAAATAATGCTAAATTATCGGGAGAATATAATATGAAGATTATTATTATTTTTACTTATTTATGCAACTTTCATTAGAGACTATTACATCAGCCCACAACAGGATAAAACCATACATTATTAATACTCCTGTTGAATCAAATGAAGAGATAAATCAATTAGTTGGAGCAGATATATATTTTAAATGTGAAAATATGCAAAATTCAGGATCATTTAAATTTCGAGGTGCATCAAATGCTGTTTTTTCTTTAAATGACAAGGAAGCTGAATGTGGAGTTATTACTGTTTCTTCTGGGAATCATGGAACTGCCTTGAGTTTAGCAGCAAAAAATAGAGGTATCAATGCTACTGTAATTCTTCCTTCTAATGCTACCCCATACAAACGAAATTTAATAGATGAATTAGGTGCAAATATTATTGAATGCGAGCCTACTGTTGAGAGTAGAGAAAAAACATTATTAATACACCAGAAAAGAACTAAAGCTACTATTGTTCATCCTTATAATGATTATCAAATAATGTCTGGCCAGGGTACTATTTCATTAGAAATAATTGAAGAGATACCAGAATTAGATATAATTATGTTCCCTATTGGTGGCGGAGGCTTAATAAGTGGAAATGCAGTTGCAATTAATTCAATTTCGCCAAAAACAGATATCATTGGAGCAGAACCGGAACTTGCAAACGATGCTCAACAATCATTACGAGAAAAAAAACTTATCCCATCAACATACCCTGAAACTATAGCTGATGGATTACGAACATCTCTAGGCTCAAAAACTTTTCCAATAATTTTAAAACATATTAAAGATATTTATACAACATCTGAAGAAAAGATTACCTCAACGATGAATTTGATGTCAAAAAAATTAAATAATAAGATAGAACCTTCTTGTGCGGTACCTTTAGCTGCGGTATTGGAAAATATATCTTTATTTAAAGGAAAAAAAATAGCAATCGTCATAAGTGGTGGAAATATTTCTTAAACATATAATTATGAGAATGAATTAATATGATTTTAAATAATATTTTAGAAGCTATTGGTAATACTCCAATAGTGAGACTTGATAAAGTTGGGTCGGAGCTTAGATGTAATTTATTTGCAAAATGTGAATATTTAAGCCCTGGTGGTTCCGTAAAAGATCGCATTGGTTTTCGAATGATTGATGAAGCTGAAAAATCAGGCCAAATAAAACCTGGCGATACATTAATCGAACCAAGTTCTGGCAATACTGGTATTGGTCTAGCTCTTGCTGCTGCCGTAAAAGGCTATAAACTTATTATTGCTATGCCTGAAAAAATGAGCATGGAAAAAGAGGTTGTTCTTGAAGCTCTAGGTGCAAAAATTATTCGTACACCTACAGAAGTTTCTTATGATGATCCAAAAAGTCTTTTTGGTGTTGCAAAACAGTTACAGAAAGAAACTCCAAACTCTCATATTCTTGATCAATATAGTAATAATAATAATCCAGACTCCCATTATTATGGAACAGCTCAAGAAATTATAGATGAATTTGGAGATAATCTTGATATGGTTGTTATTTCAACTGGAACAGGTGGAACAATTACTGGAATTGCAAAAAAATTAAAAGAGTCTATTTCTAATATAGAAATTGTTGGAGTTGACCCAGTGGGATCAATTCTTGGAGGAGGTTCAGATATTAGCCCTTATCACGTTGAAGGAATTGGATATGACTTCTTCCCAGAGGTGTTAGATAATTCATTAGTTGACCGATATATCAAAACAACTGATGAAGATTCATTTGTAATGGCTAAGAAGCTTATTAAGGAAGAAGGCCTATTAATAGGTGGGTCTTGTGGAGCCGCTGTTTGGGGTGCAATTGAAGCAGCTAAAAACCTTGATCCTAATAAAAATGTACTAGTCATACTGCCAGATAGCATTCGCAACTATCTAAGCAAATTTGTTAATGAACAATGGTTGCAAAACAATGGTTTTAAATTATGATCAAGACTGCATTATTCATCATAAGCATTTCTATTATATTTTCTCAGACACCTGATGAACGTGGATATATTGTAAAAGTTGGAGATAAACTACCAGAATTTATCATGGATTTTCCAGATGGATC
>CAYTYA010000026.1:18490-20932 GCA_964442015.1 uncultured bacterium | reverse complement strand
TTTTAACTTTGGAAATTTATCCTTTAGAATTTCAATTCGGTAGCGAAATGTTTATAATAAAAAATGAACAATTATTTAAATATTTACTTAATAATTACGAAAATAAATAAAATTATATATGATAATTAGATATTAGACGGTTGATATTATATTATTGTATATTCTAGTATAGAAATCAATGTACAATTGTTTTCGCACAAAGCCTCGGAAGGCATTAATGAATAATTTTCGAGGGCTAGTTTTACTATTAGCCCTGCCCCTATCTCTATGTCTTTACGGCAAACCAATTAAAGTTATCGGGACTTATGATCTTAATAAAAATAATCTTAATGAAATTTTAATTTTAAAAGATGGCGGGATACAGTATGTAGAAATTGATGATGATAGCAATCATCAAGAACTGTGGTACTATCATCCTAATGGAGTAAGGTCTGCTTCTATAGTTGATGTCGTAATGGCAAATATAAACCAAGATCCTAACCCGGAAATAATAGCAATAATATCTTCACCATCAATTATTTCAGATAAAAAAACCCCATGGCTTGTAGCATTTAAGTGGACAGGAAGAAGATTTTCATCTGTCCCTATGGAGCTTTTTGAATTCCCTAATGAGAAAGACTTTTTACGCCCTTCAAATATTAATTTTCATCAGGCAGATACCCTATCCATGTTTGCAGTATCTTTTGGAAGCCCCTCCAGAAAGGCGGCAGTTTTTAATTTAGTAGAAGATTTTGGTGCTATATCTATAGATGAGTCTAAAATTATTCAACCTGAAATATTAAAAAATGGTTATGGTAGGGTTTATACTGCTTTGATAACAACAAATAGTGGAGAAATGATATTAATTTTTAGCAAAGAAAACAATATACTAAAAACGGGAATATTTTCTGTGGATGATGGATCAGAAATTTCATCAGATTTACTTGTTTTAGAAGATAAAGAAAACCTATATGCACCAGACATATGGGTATATGATATTACTTATAATGACGAAGAAGGGGCGTTGTTACCATTTCAAAATGATGAAGTGTTGATGTTATCTTATTTAGATAAAAAACTTTCTTTAAGGCAATCTGAATATTCAGGACAAGGTTTATTTAGTATTTCTGACACATCATCTGCAGAAGTGATAAATAACACTATTTTAAAAAGAATCGAATCTGGTTTGTATAAAATACTTGATGAAGAATTATCTTCTGAGTCTTCAATTGATCAAATAGAAATTGATTCCCTTATAAGTAATATTTCAAATACAGATTCAATTTTTGTTGGAGATTCTATAAATATTTCTGCGACAGTAGACTCTGCTGGTGGCTTTTATAGTTTTCAGTGGCTAGTAAAGCCACCAAATGGTACAGCTTATAAGCCTAATACAGGTACAATTAATTGGGTACCAACTAATAAACAAACAGGAGAAAATATTTTTGCTTATCTTTCTCAAATAAGATTAGGTGAAAAACTTCTTAGTGTGTCCACACCATTTGGTAAGCAACATCAAATAATTCCAATATTAACTGATTCTCTTTTCGCATTCAAATTATTTGTAAAAGACACTTTATCACCAATAACAAAATATGTTCCAGATAAATTTATAATTCCTGAAGATAAAACAGCATCAATAACAATGGTTACTAGAGATAGCACTATTTCTAGATATCATTTTGATGGAGAACATTACTTTGAATTAGATGTGGGTTATGATTTATTTACAGATAATTCAACATCTGTACTTACTACTAATATTAGATCAAATCTTTCTTTAGTCGACAAGTCTATTTCTTCTACATTAACTTTTTTAAGAGAGAATACACCCGATAGTTCTCTTACAACAATATCGATAGATCATGACTTAATTAATAATACTTTAAATATTACAGCATCAAATTCAATTGATTCTATTCCACAATCATATAGCCCTGAAGACTGGAATCCAGATTGGTATCTTTATCCCAATTATGTATTTAACGGTTTTCCTCAATCTCTATCTATGGATTCAATAAATAATAATCTAAAATTCAAGATAAATGAAGATATAAAATCCCACCCTTATACTAATATTTCAGTTACTGTCCCATTGGGTGAAAATTTTTATACAAGCGCCTTTTCATTTCCAAATGAAATTAATGTAAAGAATATTGATGTTATTATTACTGTGGATTCATTATCTACAAAATCTATTAAAGCAACCTATGAGTTATATGGTAATGTTTCAGCTAATTCATTAGCCGGAATTTTTGATTTGAAAGATCGACTGAGGTTTAATAAACAGTTTCTAGAAAGCAAAAAGCTATTAAAAAGCACTGGTTTACAAACAATTTCATCAAGCAACGATACTTCCATAGCTGACTCATTATCTTCAGATTCAACTAATTTATTTAATAATGCCCCTTCCACTTCAGATTCAACATTACAAAATAATAGCGATGTTGCGCCCGATAGCGC
>CAYTYA010000026.1:0-18390 GCA_964442015.1 uncultured bacterium | reverse complement strand
CTTCCACTTCAGATTCAACATTACAAAATAATAGCGATGTTGCGCCCGATAGCGCAGCTGTACTCCAGAGTGATTCTTCCAGTATAGTTGCGCCCGATAGCGCAGCTGTACTCCAGAGTGATTCTTCCAGTATAGTTGCGCCCGATAGCGCGGCTGTACTCCAGAGTGATTCTTCCAGTATAGTTGCGCCCGATAGCGCAGCTATTAAAAAAGAATAAACAAATGATCTATAAATATATTTCCATATTTTTGTTTCTATGCTTTATGGAAATCGGTTTATCTCAGGAACTAAAAATAATTGATATGGAAGGAACGTATGATTTAGATGGAGATGGTCAATATGAATTTGCTGCACTAGAGTATAACCGATTTAATGGTGATGCTATTTCTATGATACGTTACTATGAGATAGATATTGATGGATATCAAAATTTATCTTGGGAGTTAGAAATGCCCGATGGATTGTTAGGGAGTTTTATAGGGGTAAAGCTAGCTGATATTATAGGAGATGGTGTTCCAGAGCTTATAGCTGTTGCAAATTTATCATCCAATGGGGATGAAACAATTTTGCAACCAATAATATTTTATTATAAATGGTATGATGATGGTTTTTCTGAAACACCTTCGGGATATTTAAATATAGGAGATCAAAAAAACTTTGTAAGATGTCATAATTTTGATCTCATTGACTTAGATAATGATAACGATCAAGAAATAATGTTATCACTTGGAAGTCCAGTGAGAGCATTAGCTCTAATTGATGTTGGAAGTGATGGTGATTTGATTATTATAGAGCGTTTAGAGCCACCAGCATTAAGTACAGGAGTAGGGTTCGTCTATGGTCAATCTGTAGATTGGAATAATGATGGGTATGATGAAATAATTAGCTTTAGCCCTGAAGGGAATGTTCTAAAGATCCAACCATATTTTAATCGTAATGGAAGACTTGTAATTGGAGAAGCGAAACAAGAAATAATCACGGGAATAAATGGACTTCTACCCATGTCAATCATTATTTCTGATTGGGATTCTGACGGTTTTAAAGACATTCTTTTGCCTTTTCAATCTGGGCATATTATTGCCATGACTTTATCACCTGCAACTGTAGCAATTGATGTATTGCCTATTGATGCAGGGCCACTATCGGATATGAGTGTTGTTGATATTAATTCAGATAATGTGAATGATTTATTTCTTGTGTCTGGAGAAATGAATATGATTACTATGGCGATGGGATCTTTGGATACAGTTGGATTAAAAACTAGTTATTTTACATTAGAAACTGATACTGCAGATGCACAGGTTTTTAATATAATTCCTATTACTGAAAAAGGTGAGTATACTGGCTCTATAATTGCTTCAAGCTGGGATGGCAAAGTAAGTAATGTTTTTTTAACAGAAATTGGCAAGACTGAAATAAGCCTTCCGTCTCCCGATGAAGAAGATGTTATCACAGCTTTAGACGAACAAATTGAATTAATAGACCTTTTCCCAGAAATTAAACATGCTATGGATTTGCCAAAGCTACCGAAGCCTCCTGCTACAATGGGGCAGGTTTTACCAAAAAGTATTCTACCTAGACATGTCCTTACCTTAAATCAGCTTTTTACTTATAAAATTCCCGAAGATGAAGCACGTCAGTTTTATAGTTTTCGTTGGTTAACGCCGCCACCTAGGGGCATGTTTTTTCATTATGAAAGTAGATCTGTTCAATGGGTTCCTGATAATACTCAGTTAGGAGCCTATAAATTAGGATATCGAATTGAGATGAAAACAGGGGAATCTGTATCATTAGAAGCAACTATTAAGGATTCATTATTAACATACCAGATGATTCCAGAATTAGAAGGGTACGATGAATATGTGTGGATTTATGTAAATGATCCTCCAGTGTTTGTGACAAGCCCAATTGGTACAGAATTTGTGTCAAATTCAGTTTTTTCTTACACCCCTGTTGTAAAGGATAGAAATATTGATACCAAAATTAAATACAGCCTTGAAGTGGCTCCTGATGATATGATTCTAGGAGAAAATGGAAGTTTAATTTGGAAAACAGATAGTGCAGATGTGAATGTATATGATGTTCGACTTATTGCTACTGATGGGTTCGATCGAGATATACAAGAATTTAAACTTTATGCAAGAGCTGGCGTGAAAATTATTTCATCACCAATTGTTGATTTAAAAGTAAATGAACCTTATCAATATCAAGTAGATGTTTGGAGACCTGAATTATCACAGGAAATTAAAATTAAATTACTTCACGCTCCTATTGGGATGTCAATTAATAAAAACAATTTAATTAATTGGACACCAGAATCAACTCAACTAGATACACAATATTTTGCCGTACAAGCTAGCCATGGCGTTGCAAAAGATACTCAAAATGTGGCAGTATTTGTTAACCATCCACCTATTATTTCTTCTGCACCACCCCAAATTAATGTCGTCAATGTAGGGTCAACGTGGGATTTTCAATTAGAAATTTCTGATCCAAATATGGCTGATAAATTAACTATTACATCATTGGAATTACCGGATGGAATGAGGATAGACCCTTTTACATGGAGAATACGTTGGGATCCTACTGATGAAGAGCTTGACTTTTCACATATGAGACTTGAAGTTTCTGATGGAAAAGAAACATATTTTATAGATTCAGAGTTTTATGTTAATGCGCCTATCAAAATAGTATCTGTGCCTGTTATGACGGCTAATTTGGGGGAACCCTATCAATATAGGATATTGAACTCAGATAAAAACAAAAGCGCCTTGCTTCCCTATGACAAAACTATACGTATAGATGAAATTAATTCAGTAAGAATCTACTCTATTGATGTAACTGATGACGTTTATCAAGAAAACATAGGAAGATATATTGGTGAGTGGGAAAGTGCAGAGGAAATATATTTAACGGAAAATGATAAACCCGAATCAAGTGCATTTTCCAGATTAAATGCAAAAAAATATGTTAACAACATTTTTTGGGAAAATGACAGACTTTACATTTTAATAAAAACTGTTGATGATAGAACAATAGGGATAAAAGATCTTTTATGGGAATTTTTTCAAGGTTCAAAAGGTAAACCTCCAAAGGTTATTGTTGAAAGATTAAGTCCAATTAAATATACTTTACTAGAATTTCCCGATGGAATGGAGGTTGATGAGTATTCCGGTATTATTAATTGGACTCCTGGGCCAGAGCAACATGATTCTCATACAATAAAACTTCTAATTTCAGATGGATATATGAAAGATGAACAATCATATGAAATTTATGTAAATCATAAACCTATCATTGTATCAAATGCACCTAAATCAGCCCTTGTTGATGAGGTCTATAAATATCAAATTCAAGTAGAGGATAAAAACTCAAACTCAAAATTAGTTTATGAGCTTTTAAAAGCACCTCAAGGAATGCAAATGACAGAAGATGGGAAGGTCGTTTGGATACCTAGGGCAGCACAAATAAACAATCATTTATTTGCGGTGCGAGTTACGGATGGTTATTCTGAGGATGTTCAAAAGTCTCAAGTTTTTGTAAATATACCACCCTCTGTTATTTCTATTCCTAAACCTGTTGCTCTTACTGGATATGAATATACTTACAAATTAGTAGCAGAAGATTTGAATAAGGATAAGATAAAATTTAAACCAATTAAACTTCCAAAATATTCTACATTTAATAAACGAACTGGTTTAATACAATGGCGACCAAGAAATAATCAGTTAGGGCCTAATGATGTAATTATTGCTGCTATAGATGAAAGAGGAGCAACAACTGCTCATGAATTTAAAATACATGCTTTTGAAAATCCTAGTGCAAGACAATTTGTTAATACAGGTTGGCCGCTTATGTTAACTTTTGTAGGAATGATGTTTGCTTGGGGTGTAGCCCAAATTTAATTAATATCAAGATTTTGTAATATAAAATCTAAGCATGATTTTGATATTGTAAATCGAATTGGCAAAGCAAAAAGCTTATTAATAATATTTTTATTTGCATATTTTAATTTAATTAAATCCTTTTCTGTGGTAATAAGAAAGTCCGGATTGAGATTTATAATCTTATTTTCAATAAGGTACAAGTCATTATCTTTATAATCATGATGATCATTAAATGTGATATGATCAATAAAATCTATTTTTTGCATTTTTAGTGTTAATTCAAAGCCTAGTGGGTCTCCAATTCCTGAGATTGCTAAGGCCCGTTTATTTTTTATTTTAGCTAAGTTAATTTTCTCTCTATTAATATCTAATAAATAGCTAGATGGTTCATATTTACTATGATAGTGATTTATATTTAACGATCTTAGTTTATTAATTATAAAGCTTGATGGATTTTTAATATTCATTTTAGTTACTATTACAATATCAGATCTTTTTAGGTGTTGCCATGGTTCTCGCAATAGCCCATACGGTAATAATTTGTAGAGATGCTTTGGTTGATTTGCATTAATTAAGTTTATATCTAGATCTCTATTTAATGATCGGTGTTGAAAGCCATCATCTAAGATGATTAATTGCGGTTTATATTTATTATATAAATACTTACCACCCCTATATCTATTATTATCAATAACGATTGGTATATCAATTAATTTCTGAGAAATTAAAACAGGCTCTTCACCAAAATATTTCCAACTTTTCTTGTTTGAAATTTCTGAATTTAAGTCAATTGTTCCCTTTGAATTCCTTCCATATCCCCGGCTTAAAATACCAATTCTAATTCCACGTTTTTTTAACAATCCTGCAAAAAAAATTACAGCAGGCGTTTTTCCTGTTCCACCAGTTGTTATATTGCCAACACTAATAACTTTACATGGAAGATTATATGAAACAAATATCCCTAAATTATAAAAAATATTACGCCAAAATATTATACCCCAATACAATAGGGCCAACGGGAAAAGGAATATGCGAAACTGAGGATTGTAAAAAAAACTATTCAAGAACACGTTTATCAACTAATAGTTCTAAGTTATCCATGGCTTCTTTAATTATAGATAAACATTTATCAAAAGATTGTCCTTTAGTAAAATATATAGGATCTCCATATATAACTTCAATACGACCAAAGGGTTTTGGGATATAAAAAGTATCCCAATTAGTAAATCCCCAATGTTTTGTACAGTGTGCTGCAGCGGGAATAATAGGCGAACCAGTTAATTGTGCAGCTTTAACAACACCAGCTTTAGGTATTTTAGCAGGTCCTTTTGGCCCATCTGGAGTTATTGCGACTAATGACCCCGGTATATTCAAAGCATTAACTATGCCTTCTAACGCCTCTTTGCCTTTATCAGAACTGGACCCCCTTATAACATTCCATCCTATGTCTAAACATATGCGAGAAATGATTTCCGCATCATTGTGCGTTCCTGCAACAGCATAATATTGTTTTTTTGATAATTGTTTTACAAAAGTTAAAACCCTACCATGCCATATTGAAATTATTACAGACTGATTCTTTTTAATTAAATTTTTATAATTGCTAGTACCTTCAATTCGCCATTTATTTGTATTATACAACAATAATATTACCCATTTACCTAATTTTGATAGTAAATATAATTTTATCGATTTCATAGAGGTAATCTTTTTATAATTTCTTTTGCACCTCTATCATACACACCGGGCATACCTAATGTTCGCCTTATTTGATTATACCCTAATAGTATGTTTTTGCGAGATGATGTATTATTTAATAGTGGTTTAATTGCATTTGATAGATTATTAGCGGTCATATCATTTTGTATAAATTCTGGTACTATCATTTTATTTGCAATGAGATTTACTATACATGCATACTTCACATTTGACATTCTTTTCGCAAGGAACCAAGTGAGATTTGAAAAGCGGTAAAAGACAACAATTGGAATATCTAGAACTGCTGATTCTAATGTAGCTGTACCAGAGGCAACTAATGCTGCGCTCCCATTCTGTAGTGCTAAATGCGGGTTATCGCTTTCTATTTTAATATAACTAGGAATATTATCAATGGTTACGCCAGGGGCTTTACCAAGGACAACCTTTAGATTAGGTATGTCTAGCATTATTATTTCAATTGTTGAGATTAAAATTGATAAATGTTGTTTTACCTCCTGCTGTCTGCTCCCCGGGAAAATTGATAATATTTTATCATTAGGGTCTAAGCCGTGCTTTTTATAAAAATCTAAAGAAGAATTTGGATATTCTAATTCAATAAATGGATGTCCTATAAAATTGGTTTTAACATTACGTTCCTCAAACCATTCTTGTTCAAAAGGAATAATAGATAAGCATTGATCTACGTTATCTCTTAAAATTGACACCCTTTTTTCTTTCCATGCCCAAACCTGCGGCAATATAAAATATGTAACAGGAACACCTAATTTTTTTGATTCCCTTGCTAAGCGCAAGTTAAAACCTGGATAATCAACTAAAATAACACGCTTGGGCTTATTCTCTTTTATCCAATTAATTGTTTTACCCATTACACTCATCATAAAGGGGAGATGTTTTATTACTTCGATAAATCCTACAATTGCTAGTTTATTTATGTGTTCAATAATCTGCACGCCTTCCTTTTCCATCCTATCTCCACCATGGCCATAAAACTCAATCTGTTGATTATATTTTTTTATTTGCTGAATTAATTTAGATGCGTGTAAGTCCCCAGATTCTTCACCAGCTACAATAAACACTTTTAATGAATTAGCTTTTTTCATACTAAATAGTGTTTAAAAAAAATGATAAGTATTAATAAAATTATATTTTGAAAAGTTCTTTTTTCAGTTTTTATAGTTTTAGAAAATTTCATTGGCATATATTTATCTTTATTTTTCCATGAGCTAAATCGAGGGAATAATTTTGGTACATTATTTATATATTTTTCGTACTCTTTTCCAAAAATTCCAATTAATGTATTTTGTTCTAGATTAATAATTAAATAATACTGTATAGTAAAAAACACCCATGTAATTATTAACGTGGATGAAATATTGAGTGAACCTGCAACGAAAACAACCCCAGAATAAATAACCATATTCCCTATGTATAAAGGATTTCTAGTATAACTATATGGACCTGATGTGCACAATGAAGGAGCTCCAACTTTTGTAGTTCTTGTTACGCCACCCGCATAACTCACAGCCCACATGCGCAATGACTCTCCAATAGTTATTAAAACAAAGCCTATTAATACATTGTGAATTTCTGGATGAGAATTATATAATATATATATAGCCAAAGGTATTGGAGTATAACTTCTATATTTAAACAGGAAATTACCAGTATTCATTAATGCAGATCCTCACGGATCATTTGATCAATTGTTATTGCTAATTCCAATGCATTCTTTGCTGCATTGCCATCAACCACTGGTGTTGAATCCCCATTTATACTATCGGCAAAATTTTCAAGTTCTGCTTTTAATGCATCAAAAGATGACAATTCAGGTTTTTCATAAATAATATGTTTTTTCTTTCCATGATAGTCAAAATCAACATCTTTTATTGCATTTATATTTTTTTCCTTTTTGTCAACTACCCGATAGACTTCTGTTAATCCAATTAATAAATCAATTGTAATATATAAGTCTTGTTGAAATATTTTAATTTTTCTCACATCGCCTTGCGCTACTCTGCTTGATGTAATATTAGCTATTGTTCCATTTGTAAATCGAATTCTAGAATTAGCAATATCAATTGAATCAGTTAAGATCGATATGCCATTGGCATAAACTGATTCTACATCGCTATTTACTAAAAACAGTAATATATCAAGGTCATGAATCATTTTATCTAAGACTACTGGAACATCAGTGCCACGTATATTGTAGGGAGCCAACCTCTGTATTTCTATATATTTAGGTCTTAGCATGTAATTATTTAATGGAGTTAATGCGGGGTTAAATCTTTCAATATGACCAACTTGAATTACCACTTTTCTTTTAATTCCTAATTTTATCAGTTTTTCAGCATCGGTTACAGATTTAGCTATTGGTTTTTCAATAAAAACGTGTTTTTTAGCTTTAATACAATTATATGCAATATCAAAATGTGTTTCCGTAGGAGTAACCAATGATATTGCATCAGATACTTCAATTAATTTATTGATATTTTTGTATATGGGAACACGGTACTTATTTCCGATTGAATTAGCCCTTTTTTCATCAATATCATAAATCCCAATTAATTTAAAACTATCAATTGATTTTAAATGTTTTACATGGTGCTCTCCTAGGTGACCAACGCCAACCACGCCAATATTAATTTTCTTTATATTTTTATTCATTATTAAAAAAGATACTAACTCAAATTAAGTATTAAAATCTTTTATATGTTAAAAGAAACTATTTGTTCATTAAATAAAATAAATAATAGTTCATTTCGAAATACCTTGTTTTTTGGAAGAATTACATTCAATTTTTCAAGAGAATTCCAAGCATGGTAAACTATAATTACAAAGATTATCCCGTTTGCTGATGGCCGATAATATAAAAACTGGTATTGGATTTATCATTCCAACCGCCTCTTTACTTGGCTTTATTCTATCTATTTTATCAAGTGATTATTTTAATGGTATTATTTTTATTATAGCAGGTATGATAGTATGGATGCTATATATACTTGTTGTTGAATCAACTACACCAGCGTTAATGGGAAATATATTAATTCTTTTTATTGTTTTATTATCCTTAGGTGTATTTTTAAACTATGGTCTTTCACAAAATATGTTTGGTGGTTATGAATTAAAATCCGATGGTTCATTAATTGCTCTTCTGGTTTTGTTTTTTGGCGGGTTAATCGGTATGGTTTTCAGGGAATATATTTTAGCAACACCAGCATCTTCTTTAAGCACAGAGGACTTAGCATTGGTTAATAGAGCCTTAAAAAAATCTGAAAATATTGACCAAACAAAATCGGATCCAAAAGTTATTGTAGTGAAGCAAGAAACGCCTAAAGTTGAAGATGAAGATGAAGATGAAGATGATGAAGAGTGGGATTATTCTCAAATGTACGCATACCCACCTGATTATTATGAAGATGATGAATATGAAGATGATGAATATGAAGATGATGAATAAAATATTATAGTTTTATAACGAATCGAATTTACTTCCCTCTCTCATTTTCAGTCATAGCTAGAATAATATTTGTACTACCGACAAATGCTTTATGTTGTTCGATCGATGATTTAAAAAAATAATATAGTGTCAGCAAATAAGATATATGAAACCACCATTCATTTATTTTACCTAGAAAAAATGCTCCATCAACGATTACAGTAATCATAAACAATATAGTTACTACAAGAGTTGGTGGATATAACCTTCGTTTAATAGCAAGAATGCCTTTATAAAATTTATTATCTTTTGATAATGTATACTCTTTTATATTTACTCCAGCGCCCACAAAAAAGAAAATAATCAGAGTTTGAGTAGCAATAAAAATTAAGCTAACAAATAAATCAAATGAAATATGTTGTGTGGGCCAAACATTACCATAATGGTTTATACCAATTAATACTAAACCTATACCAGATAGAAAAATTAATACATATGATGTTATCATAAAAAACCACATAAAAACCCTACACATTAAAATGGAAATAGATACAATCTCCATCGCGCACAATATATTCTTTACCTTGTAGCTTTGCCAGACCAGCTTCTTTGACGGCTTTTTCAGAACCAAACTCTATTATATCAGTATATTTAATTACTTCTGCTTTAATAAATCCGCGCTGAAAATCTGTATGTATTGTACCAGCTGCAATGGGTGCGGTGGTCCCCTTTTTAATTGTCCAGCTTCTTACTTCTTTTGGTCCTGCAGTAAAGAAAGTTTCAAGCCCTAACAGATTAAATGCAGACTTAATAAGCTTATTCAAACCCTGTTCAGATAATTTATACTCTTTAAGAAAGATGTCTTTTTCATCTTCAGATAGTACGGCAATTTCTTGTTCAAGCTTGCTACATAGCGTGATAGAAATATTACCACTCTTTTTTGCGAATTCAGATAATTTATCATTTAAATTGCTAGCTTCATTTGCCGAGATATCAGATTCACCCACATTGGCAACATATAATATCGGCTTAAAAGTGAGCAAATTTAATTTTTTAATAATTTCTATTTCTTGAATATTTTCCGTATAAGTTTTTGCTTTATTTCCATTGTTGCAATGATCCAATAGAGCACTAATTAATGAGAACTTTAATTGATTATTTTTATCTCCTGATTTTGCAATTTTTTCAGTTTTTCTATACTGTTTTTCAAGTGTCTGTATATCTGCTAAAAGTAATTCTGTCTCTATTATTTCTGCATCACCAATAGGATCAACCTTTCCTGTGACATGTGTTATATTTTCATTTTCAAAACACCGCACGACATGAATTATTGTATTTACTTGACGAATCTGTCCTAAAAATTGGTTGCCCAATCCTTCACCCTTGCTTGCCCCCTCAACCAAACCAGCTATATCAGTAAACTCAACAGTTGAGTGTGTAACAACATTTGGTCTATATATATTTTTTAAGGATCTTAGTCGTTTATCCGGCAGTTTTACAACTCCAACATGCGGATCTATTGTGCAAAATGGATAGTTTTCTGTTGGGACTTTTGAAGATGTTAAAGCATTAAATAGTGTAGATTTTCCTACATTTGGTAGCCCAATTATTCCGCAGCGTAATGACATTTATTAATATTATTAGATTATTAAAAAGGATCTAAAGATGGATCCATGCCTGTATCCCAGACAAGTTTTTCAAATAACCCAACCTGGAGATCTTTTGCAAAATATATTTCTTTATTTTTTACTGATAGGATGCCGTCTCCCCAAGCCATAAAAGTAGGTCTTTTAATAAATTTTTTGATATGAATAGTATATGTAATAATAGAGTGGTAGGGTCTTACTTGCCCTTTAAATTTTAATTCTTTTACACCCAAGGCTCTCCCTTTTCCTTTCCCGCCACACCATGATAGAAAAAAACCAATTAATTGCCAAAACCCGTCTAGACCTAAACAGCCGGGCATTACTGGGTCATTTTTGAAATGGCAAGCAAAAAACCAATCATTATCAGATATATCAAGTTCAGCTTTTATATATCCTTTTCCATACTTTCCATCAGTTTCAGATATTTCTAAAATACGATCAATCATCAGCATTGGAGGCAATGGAAGCTTCCCAATGCTCTTATCAATAAATTGTCCATCGGCAATTTCTAATAGATCTTTTTTGTTAAATGAAGACTTACGACTCATAGTTCACTAATAAATTAAATAGGAATTTATATAAGAATCTTAATTTCCATATTACTCTTTTCTAAATTCAATAAACAAATATGGAGTTTTTATGTCTGAATGGGTTTTAATATTAGGTTGCTCAACTGGACACGGAGGAGCAACAGCAAAAAGATTAGCAAAGGATGGCTATGGAATTATTGGATTTCACCTCGACCGAGGTGAGGTTAAAAAGGAAGCCGAATTATTAAAGGAGGAAATATCAAAAATAAATAAAGGAAAAGTATATTTTTGGAATATAAATGCTGCCTCTGTTGACGTTATGGATGAATATATTCCTAAAATAAGTGAGATAACTAATGGAAAACCCATAAAGTTGCTCCTCCATTCAATTGCTTTTGGAACAACAACAAACTTTTTTTCTGATAAACCAGTTACACAAAAACAAATGGATATGACGGTTCATGTTATGGGTAATTCTTTATTATACTGGACACAAAAATTGTTTAATATGCAATTACTAGGTGATGGGTCGCGGATTTTAGGGTTAACCAGTGAAGGCAATTACTTGGCTATGGATGGATACGGCCCAGTAAGCGTAGCTAAGGTCGCAATGGAAGCTATAATAAGACAAATAGGTTGGGAACTTGGTAGATATGGTATCACTGCAAATTCTTTACAAGCTGGTATTACCCCAACAAGGGCTCTTACAAAAATAACTGATAATTGGGAAGATTGGGTTCAAAAAACAAAGAAACGTAATCCTATGAAAAGAACCACCACCCCGAATGATATAGCAAATACAATTTCTTTATTATTAAAGCAAGAGGCTGATTTTATAAATTGCTCTATTATTTATTGTGATGGTGGAGAACACCGCTCTGGTACATTTTAGTAAAAGTTTAGATATATTTTTTAAGCTTATGAAGAGCTGGAAGGCTTATTTAGCCTTATTTGCTTTTTTATCAAATCTACTAATTCATGCGCATCGTTGTTTGGTTGCAATTGGAAGCTAGACTCTGCAGCATCTAATGCG
Organism: uncultured bacterium; assembly: GCA_964442015.1. Lineage (GTDB taxonomy): Bacteria > Fidelibacterota > Marinisomatia > Marinisomatales > TCS55. The sequence goes on along the minus strand of CAYTYA010000026.1, from coordinate 6,135 downwards.
AATTCCCACCATCCTTTTTTTGTATACATTAATGCTAAATGATAATGCGCAGTAGATAAACTATTATATTCTTCTCTGCTTAGATTTTGAGTTGATTCAGGATAAAGACGTATAACTTCACGATATTCAGAAATTGCTTCATCGTATAAACCTTTAGAATTATACCATTTTGCTAATTCTAAATGTCTATTTGGATCATTATCTACACAGCTATATAGAGCCAGTAAGATAACCGAGGTAATGATGATTTGGTATGATTTAAGCCTAAACATCTATGATTGACTACGGTGTAATTTCAGCTCTGTCCCATTCGAAATGCAAGTAAAAATATATTATCTAATATTATAAGATATTACCTGTTTTTTATGCATATTGCTTGGGTCATCTACAAAAAATATCATAGTAAGTATTCCTATTAATAAAAAAACACCAATTCCCATCAATATAATTTCCATACTAATAATAGTACTAATACTTCCAACAATTGTAATTGCTAGAAAAGTAAATGGCGCTAAAGCTGTATCTGTTAAAGCCATATAAATTTTGTTATCCCCCCCATCTGCAAACTTATATATTAAATTCATAGCCGATGGCATAAATGCTCCTAAACCAAGGCCAAGAAATAAAAAAATAATATAAACATGTAACATATTTTTTGCTAATAATGCAACGATAAGAGCTATTAAGTAGGATATAAATGATAATAAAATTGAACTTTTGTGACCATACAAATCTCCAATCCATCCTGAAAGCAAACTGCCAACACCCGAAGCAATAACATTTATAATAACAAATATACCCGCTTCACTAATATCAAAATCAAACTTATTTTGCGTATACACCGCATATAAACTAATCGCAGGATAATTTGCAGTAAGAAAGATTCTAGATATAAGATAATTACGAAAATTATAATTTTTTATTATTATAGATTTTGTTTCATTTATAAAATCACTAATAGATCTATTATTATCATTATTTGTATCAATGTTTATATGATACCATTTAAATAATATTGTCCCTATTAAAATACAGGTGAAAAAAATTAAGAATCCCAATCCAAAGTTTTGTGGAAAGGGTATATTGCTATTTAAAACTAATCGGACAGAAAATCCACCAAAAAACCCCCCGATACTATTCCATGCAAATGATATCCCAAGATATTTTCCACGTTTATTAATTGAAAATGAATGATTAAGAAATTCAGTCCAAATAGGAATAATGATGCCAATCCCTAATCCATAAAGAATAAAGCATATATAATATAGTACCCAAGAATAAGGACCAGAGGGCGCAAAAAAAGCATATATAAATCCAGCAAAAAATATTGGTGGCATAGCAAAAACATGAACACCGATTACTGCACGTTTTATATCTTTAATATTTCTACCAATAATTGCTGTAAATAATTGTGGAAATGCCACTAAAATTGACCACAATCCCGCAACAGATAAGCAAATTCCCTGTGGAGCTCCAAGTTGTTTTAAAAATAAAGGAATAATAGCATATACAGTGTGAAAAGAAAGACCTATTCCCCAAAAGAACTCATGAGCACAGTTTAATATAAGATTATGTTTATCTTTATTTGGGTTGTTCATAATTAATCATTGTTATCTCTTGTTAATAGTATAATTGAAGATAATAATAAGATAGCTCCTACGATTTGTGCTAATTCAAGAGTTCTTGATCTATAGAACCAATCTATAAACATTGCTGATAGTGGCCAGAATAGTTCATATAGAGTTGCATGAGATGCTGGTATATATTTTAATCCGTAGTAATAAATGAACAACGCTATAGAACCAGTAGATATACTTATGATAAATATTGATAACCATTGAAACTTGGTTAAATCAGCTATTATGGATAAATCTTCTGTCCCCATAATTATAACTATACAAATAACCGAAGTGATAATTAATCTAAGCGACGTGACAATTTGAAATGAAAGTTTTTGTAAAGCATATTTACCTAGTACAGTAGAGCTTCCCCAGCTAAATGCAGCAAGTAAAGCAAATAATGATGCAATGATCATTTTATCTTCCCACTTAGATAATGGTTGCAATCCAAACGTAACCAAAAAACTTCCTATAATTGCTATACTTGCTAATAATAAAAACTTTTTTGAAAGTTTTTCTTTTAAAATTACAGATGCCAAACTTATTGCAAATAACGGCTGTAGCTTTTGTAATAAAACAACAACTGATAGATTTATATAGTTTACATAGCTTAGGGCGCTAGTATAGAAAAAAGTACCTAAAATTCCACCACATACACTGATCCAAAATACAGACACCCAAGTTTGTTGATTTATTCTTTTTATTTCTTTTCTAGCTTTTAAAATGAAAGGAATAAATAGAATTGCACCAATAATATGTTCAATTGTAACTATTATCATAGATGGAATGCTATAAAGAGCCTGTCTTAATAATCCATCAAAACTCCATAATATTGCTGCAAAAATAATAGCAAGCTGTGGTAAAATTCTTTTCATAGAGTATCTTATAAACTATACAGCTATTGGTTTAAGCCGAACCGCCAAAACCTGAAATTTTAGATAATTCTACACCAAAAGATTTTGCTGCAATTTGCCACATTTTTGCTTCATTAGTATTAAATACAAAATCAATTGAAGTAGATTGCATTAGCCAATCACCATTCTCAATTTCTTTTTCTAATTGGCCAGATGTCCATCCTGCATGCCCTAGCATTAGTTTAAAATTTTTTGGGCCATTATGATTTTTTATATCTTTCAATATTTTATTACTACTAGTAATAGAAAATTGATCAGAAATTTTAATACTATCATTACTATTGTAAGAATTAGTATGTAATAATATTCCTCTTTCGATTAACACGGGTCCGCCAAAAAATAATTTTGGTGTAATATTTAATATATCATCATTTTCATTATCAATATTATTATATAACATTTTTAATTGTGGTTTTTCAAATGCTTTATTTATAATTAAACCCAGAGCACCATCATTACTATGTTCACATATTAGAACTATGCTTTTGTTAAAATATGGATCCTGTAAATGTGGCATGGATATTAGTATATGGTTTTCTAGAGATCCCATAGTGAAATATAGTTCATTATTTTATACTCTATCAATTTCCTTTTAATAAATATAGTTAATCAAAATTTGAAGATATAATTAATTAACATAAATTCATTGTCTGTCTAAGAATGAATAGAACCCAATAATTGCAATAAATTAATAATTGTATTGAAAAATCCAACTACACATATAATAATTAAAGGCGCTCGTCAGCATAATTTAAAAAATATTGATCTAAATATACCAAGAGATAAGCTTGTGGTTATTACTGGTATTTCAGGATCAGGAAAATCTTCAATTGCTTTTGACACAATATATGCAGAGGGTCAAAGGAGGTATGTTGAGTCTCTTTCATCGTATGCAAGACAATTCCTTGGCTTAATGGAAAAGCCTGATTTGGATTATATTGAAGGCCTTTCTCCAGCCATCTCTATTGAACAAAAATCTACAGCTCGTAACCCAAGGTCGACTGTTGGAACTGTTACTGAGATTCATGATTATTTACGATTATTGTTTGCTAATGTAGGGAAGCCTCATTGCTGGGTATGTGATAAACCAATTCAAAAACAAACTGTTCAACAGATAGTTGACAGGGCCTGTAAGTTTAATAAAAATTCGAAGTTATATATACTAGCGCCTGTTATAAGAGGAAGAAAAGGCCAGCACAAAGGAGTATTTACGGATGTTAGAAGAGATGGGTTTTTGCGATTAAGAGTGAATGGAAAAATTCACCGCGTTGAGGATAAAATTGATCTTAATAAAAATAAAATACATAATATCGAGGTAGTTGTTGATCGATTAATACTTAATGGTGAATATAAAGATAGATTAACGGAATCAGTTGAGCTTGCACTAAAAGTTGGTTCTGGCGCAATAATTATTCATGATCTAAATAATAAGAAAGACCATTTATTTAGTGAACACTTTGGATGCACTGATCACCCAGAAGCTTCACTTGACGAGCTATCTCCACGGATGTTTTCTTTTAATTCTCCATATGGAGCTTGTCAAAAATGTGATGGATTGGGGAGTCAAATGAACATAGATCCTAATTTATTAGTCCCAGACAAATCAAAATCACTTATACAAGGAGCAATTATTCCATTGGGAGAGCAGCCCAGAGGAAATTGGTATGGAGAAATTTTAAAAAGTTTAGCAAAGCATTATAATTTTAATTTTACAACACCGTGGATGAAAATAGAGCCAAAAATTCGTAAAGTTTTATTATTTGGTACAGGAAAAGAGACGGTCAAGATGGAGTATTCTTCAAAAAGATGGACGGGGACCTATACTGGCAGTTGGGAAGGAGCTGTTCCAAATCTAGAACGTAGATATAATCAAACAAAGTCATCACATATTAGACAATGGATAGAACAATTTATGAGTATGAGACCTTGTCCAGATTGTGAAGGTGCTCGAATAAAAAAAGAAAGTAGAGCTGTTAAAATATCAGGAAACAATCTTGGTAGGATTTCAGTAATGACTATTAAAAAATGTAGAGATTATTTTAAGAATTTATCTTTGAATTCAACAGATGCAAAAATTGCGGAACAAATCTTAAAGGAAATAAATAGTAGATTAGGTTTTTTAATCGATGTTGGTTTAGAATACTTAACTCTTGACCGATCTGCAGTTACTCTTTCAGGAGGAGAGGCTCAACGTATTAGATTAGCAACGCAAATTGGTTCTCAGCTTATGGGAGTATTGTATATTTTAGATGAGCCATCTATAGGTTTGCACCCAAGAGACAATAATCGATTATTAACGACATTAAAGAAACTAAGAGATCTGGGAAACTCTGTAATTGTTGTTGAGCATGATAGAGAGACCATAGAATCATCTGATTATATTGTGGATATTGGACCAGGAGCAGGAAATCATGGAGGAGAAGTGGTTTTTGCTGGCACCCCTAAAGAAATATTAAATTTTTCTAAATCTGTAACTGGGCAGTATTTAACAGGGAAACAAAGCATACCCCTTCCATCTAAAAGAAGGATTGGGAGCTCATATTTATTATCTATTAAGGGTGCAACAGGAAATAATTTAAAAAATATAAATGTAGATTTCCCTCTTGGGAAATTAATAGTTATTACAGGTGTATCTGGTAGTGGGAAGAGCACACTGGTGAACGAAACATTATATCCAGCTGTATCAAAGGAGCTGTATGGATCTCGACAATACCCTTTACAACATGAATCAATTGAAGGCTTAGAATTTATTGATAAAATAATAAATATTGACCAAAAGCCAATTGGCCGTACACCAAGATCAAATCCTGCGACTTATACGGGAGTATTTGTATTTATCAGAGAATTATTTTCCCAGCTTCCAGAATCAAAAATGCGAGGTTATAAACCCGGACGATTCTCGTTTAATGTAAAAGGAGGAAGATGTGAGTCGTGTGAGGGAGATGGTATAATAAAAATCGAAATGAATTTTTTACCTGATGTATATGTGATATGCGAAATTTGCAATGGAGCAAGATATAATAGAGAAACCTTACAAATAAAATATAAAGGAAAAAATATAGATAATGTTTTGAAAATGTCTGTTGAGGATGCATTGATATTTTTTGAAAATATACCATCAGTAAAGAAAAAATTATCAACTCTTAATGAAGTTGGTTTAGGATATATAAAACTTGGACAACAAGCAACAACCTTATCAGGTGGAGAAGCGCAAAGAATTAAGCTTTCAACGGAATTATCAAAAGCATCAAAAGGACGTACTTTATATATTTTGGATGAACCCACAACAGGTCTTCATTTTGAAGATATAAAAATGTTAATGAATGTAATTCATAAATTAGTAGATAGAGAACATACTGTAATAGTAATAGAGCACAATTTAGATGTAATTAAAAGTGCAGATTGGATAATCGATCTAGGGCCAGGAGGTGGTACAGAAGGCGGAAAAGTTATAGCATTAGGAACACCGGAAAAAGTATCTAAAGTAAAACAATCATATACAGGTAAATTTCTAAAAAATATTTTATTTTAAATTTTTTTTAATTTCTTTACTACTAACTTGGCGACCCCCCATTCCATTTGTTATCTTTAGTAGCTTTAAA
>CAYTYA010000025.1:0-21499 GCA_964442015.1 uncultured bacterium | reverse complement strand
AAATTAGTTTTGATAGCTTGATAAATTAACCCTCCTTGTCTGTATGAAAGCACAGGCCAACCAAATTCATCAAATTCCTCAACATACCCTTGCGAACCAAATGCTGCAATCGTATTTCCATTTTCCTGTCGATAAGCATTTCCAGCAACGTAGGCTTGATACATTGGAAATTCTTTACTAAAAACTAATGTAGCAGTTTTCGCTTTTTCATTCAATTGGTATTCCAAAACACGTGAAAGTTTTTTTGTATGATCTAATCCATTATCAAATAATAATATATTTCCATTCTTGAGTTCGTATGCCGCATGCTGATGAGAAAAGCCATTATACGGATCATCAATAAAAGTGAATTCATTTGCTCTACCCTTGCCCATTTGCCATAGCACATCTCCATTAGTTGCATCAATTTTCATGATTGTTTGGGTATGTCTAGCAGAAACCAAATAATTCCCATCACTTAATGGAGTCACATTATTCATATGAAAATAATCATAGGTACGCATTGACCAATCCTCTACAGGTACAGAACTTAATTCAATTGGAACATGATCATATGAATCCCATTCAAAAAGCTTATTACCTTCTTCATCAGTAATATAGATATAACCACTTTCAATGGATTCTAACCTTCCATCAGGCCACGGGTGATTTTTTGATCCAATTTGAATAATTCGGCCATCATCAACCCATCGAAATTCGTGTAATTCGGTTCGTACATCTTGTAATGGTATAATCTGTGAGCCTGCTGGTTTAAAGTTGTCATCCAATAGGTTTGTTTTACCTAAGCCTATTGCATATTGGATATATTCATGAACGATGCCAAAATGGAAGCCATATTTATATGGTCGGAAGGCAGAGAAGCCAAAACCAGCCATCTGATAAAATAATGGTGTTCCATATTTATCAAGAACATACATATAAGGGAGATATGGGCGTGAAGGTTCAGGAATTGATGTGTCCGTCTGCTTCGAAGCCTGTTCAGGAACTGTAAAGCGTGAATATAATGTATTAAAAAAAGCATCCCACATGCCCTCGCTTCCCCATTCTTCATACGTATCACGAAAGATCATGGACCAGTCTCTAAATTTAGGAACAGTAAAATTTCCTGAAAAAATAAATCCATCACCTACCATATCTATATCATGAATCTTTACTTGTAAGGGAAGAAAACTTGTAGGAAGCACAACCACCACATAATCTGAAGCTTTATTTTCATCCCCACTACGCAAAGAAATCTTGTATTCCTTACCAGCTTTATTCCCAGGAATTTTAATGGGGCCTGACATAGGGATTGTACGGTCATTTAATGAAACAGCGATTACTGCATCATCATATTTTGGAACAAGAGTTAACACATCTTTTTCTGATTGAGGTACCCATGAATATCGGCGTATTCGATTATCAAATTCAGGGCATAAAGTAAATGGGCCTTTCTTTCCTGGGACAAGGCTTACTAATAAACTAGTGTCACCAGGTGCCGTAATCATATCACCTGATAATTTTATATCAGGTGATACATAATTCGGAATATCCCGCTTAGACATTTTCACTGTCCAAGAAATAAAAACAACCAATGATGATATTAATATAACGATAATAGCTTGGAAGATCCTTTTGCGATGTTTTAATAATAATGTAAAAGTATCAGTCTGCGTCTCCATCCCCTCATTACTTAATCTATATTCTTCTAATCGTTGAAAACTATTATAGCCTATGATTAAAAAAGGAGTGATTAGAATAAATGAAGCGACAACGATAAGCCAAAGAAAAAACGAAATTGGCACTGACCCCATTAAAAAAGAATGACCAATCATACATATAAATGAAAACAAAAAAGAAAAGATACTATAAAATGTGATTCCATTCCGTAAAGCAGAGCGCACCGATCCTTCTTTTTTATAATACGATGCATTAAAAACAGTATAAAAACCATCTTCTATTGAAAGTATCATATATAATAATCCAAAAATTGTACCCACAATAATAAGCATCAACATCCATTCAAGTTTTCCGCTGACACTATTAGTAAATGGTAAAGAGCTACCTAAACAAAATAATAGAAGCTGAGTGAATCCTCCATAAATCAGACCAATAGTAGATTGAAAACCATCCTGGCTATAATTAGTACGCCAGACGGATAGCCTCCAATATTTATTAGACCAATATTCAAATGTATAACCAAACAGAACGGGCGGTATTAAAGTAAACAAAAAGAAATAAGGCGCATGGGATTGGATTACCCATTTATAAAGTCCTAATAATATACCAACTATAGGCAAAACCCATGTTAGCCATAATTCTACACCATCAAGGCGGTTTTGTACTCTGTTTTCACCTTTCATTGGATCAAATGTTCTGTTACGTTATTTTCTTTATAATTAAGACAGAAAATTTTTTCGAACTTAAATTGAATAAATAATGGACACAAGCAAACAGGGAATATTAATTCAAACTATTTTACCAATATTTTCAGGTCTCTTATTTAGTTTTCTAATTTTTTTTCAGTTTACCTATACCAACTCATTGTCCCAATTTTTTCTTGGAGATGTTAAACGTAATCAATGGATTGCCCACTTCGACCAATCAATGAAAGGTCAAAACCCATGGTTGAGAAATTATGTAGCATTTACAGGATTATTAGGGAGTGTTCGTCCTGAAATTATTTATCTGGAAACGATGCATGATGATTCAAATACTCCTCTATTAGGAACCAATGATTATATATTAAAAGGAACAGCGCCCGATTGTAGATATTGGAGTTTTGTTACATATGATTTTCAAAATGGGCGGATTGAGCCACATCAACAAACCATTGCAAGCTCCCATAGAACGACGCTTAATGATCTTGGTGAATATGAAATTATTATAACCGATGATCCAAAAAAATATCCAAACAAACAAACCATTATTCATGCAGGGCAGGACTTTAATATTGTTATGCGCATATATGGGCCCAAACCATCTTATTATAAAAATAAAAACTCGGTTCCAATCGGGTCAATTCTACCATTAAAATAAAATGAAAAATTTGATTATAAAGTTCATTGTCTCTTTTATTGTATCTCAATCATTTTTTCTTTGGGTAGGACCAAGACTTGTTATGTATAAACTAGATAAGGATCTAGAAGAGTCACGTGTAAATTTTCGGGAAGAATGCGGTCATCGTTGGGTGGATGGTGTAATCTATTCTGATCCAATTTGCATAGGAGATGCTGCTTCATCAAGAAAACCAAATCCCGATTTTATTTATACAATCATACCATATGATTTAAGAAAAGGTGATTTATATGTAAGCATGCCAGTCCCTTCCAATGATAGATATTGGTCAATTCATGCTCATAATCGTAATACAGATGCATTTTATAAAATAACAAATACACAAATTGATGGAGATATTTTTCAATTCATTATTTCAAAGGATAAAACTTTTAAACACAATCTGCCTATTGCTTATGCATCTTCAAATAAAGGCATTATTTTAGTTCGATTAACAATGAAGCATTTTAACGAATATGATGAATTAGATAAATTTAGAAGATCAACAACGAGGAGATATTTATAAATATTATGAATGAAAGAATTTTTATTACAGGTGCTAGCAGTGGAATTGGAGAAGCTCTCGCAATTGAGTATGCAAAACAAGGGGCTATTCTAGGCTTATCTGCAAGAAGAACTGAAAAACTTAATAATGTTGCCAAAAATTGTGAAGATCTTGGCGCCAAGAAAGTATTAGTATATACTCTTGATGTTACAGATGAAAAGGAATCAACAAATATTTTAAATCAATTCTTGAAAGATGCTCAAGGTATTGATATCGTTATCGCAAATGCAGGTGTTGCCTATTCAGATAAGATAAGTTCTGGTGATCCAGCTCAGATTAACAAAGTAATTTCAACAAATGTAATAGGTGTAACGAATTCAATCATACCGTTCATCCCAAAAATGAAGGAACAACAATCAGGTAAGATTGTAATTATTAGTTCTATAGCAAGTTTTAGACCAATTGCTTTTCATGCAGGATATTCTGCTTCAAAGGCAGCGGTAAGAATGATTGCCGATAGCTGGCGAATGGCCTTAAAAAATTACAATATCCAGTTAACTTCAATATGCCCAGGTTTCATAGTAAGTGAAATGACTGATGTAAATAAATTTCCTATGCCTTTTCTTCTTCAAACAGATGATGCTGCTAGAAAAATGGTTAAAGCAATTGATAAAGGAAAGAAAACATATGTTTTGCCATGGCAAATGAGAATGATTATCTATTTAACTCGCTGGTTACCAACACCTCTTTATTATAAAATATTCTTTTAAACTGATATTTAATTAATTCTAATTACATAGGAACCAAACTGTAAGCTATTATGAATCAAACAAAATTGATTAAGGATATTCATGATCAAATAATTAATTACCTTGAGGATCAGAATAAAAATGTTGGACTTACAAATCCGAATGTATCAATAGATCATCTTCACAAAGAATTCAATATTAGTTTAGATAAATCTACTGATTTTGATGGTATTAGAAATATAATCGAAAAATATTTATCTCTATCAGTTAAGACTGGAAGTACAAACTTCTATAATCAACTGTTTTCAGGTTTCTCAGTCACTGGATATTTAGGTGAATTGCTTACTGCAGCAACTAATAATGCAATGCATACATTTGAAATGAGTTCAGCAGCTAGCTTAATGGAAATAGAATTAATTAATAAGATGTGTTCATTAACTGGATATAAAAATGGTTTTGGTACATTTGTAACTGGAGGCAGCAACGGAAATCTGTTAGGTATGCTTGCAGCAATCTACCAATTTGATCCTAACATAAAAGATGATGGTATGTTTGGTAGCAAAGTATTAACTGGTTTTGTATCAGAAGAATCACATTATTCATTTCTTAAAGCTGCCAACCAATTAGGGATAGGTACAAAACAAATTATAAAAGTATCTTGTGATCATAATGGGCATATGGACCCATCAGCCTTGGAACAATCTATTGAACAATCTATTCATTCTGGCAACCAACCTTTTTTTGTTGGTGCAACTGCAGGTACTACGGTTCGCGGTACATTTGATCCATTCAATGATTTAGCTGATATCTGCGAAAAATTTAATCTTTGGTTGCATATTGATGCATCATGGGGTGGTTCAGTAATGATATCATCAAAACATAAATATTTAATGGATGGAAGTGCGCGATCTGACTCTATCACATGGTGTGCGCATAAAATGATGGGGATGCCTTTAATTTGTACAGCAGCTCTATTTAAAGATTCGTCAATTTTAAAGAAAATTAATACTGTTGAAGATACAGATTACTTGTTCCACGATGATAGCAATCAAAATATGAATCTTGGAGAGCATTCGTTACAATGTGGGCGCAGAACAGATGCTGTGAAACTATGGTTAAGTTGGAAATATCTTGGTGATAAAGGCTTTGAAAAGAATATTGATCATATCTTTGAAATGGCGCAGTATGCAAAAGAAAAAATTAAATCATCAGCATTGTTAAACCTTATTAGTCCAGTAGAATCATTAAATATTTGTTTTCAAATACAACCAGATTCTTTAGAAAAGTCAGATTGGAATCAATTTAATATTCTTGTTAGAGAAAAATTATTATCCGAAGGAAAAATAATGGTTAATTATGCGAATATTAATAGTGCTACATGTATAAGACTAATAACAGCAAATTTTAAACTTAAACAAAAGGATTTAGATTACTTTTTCTTTGAATTGGAAAAAATAGTGACTGAATTATTAAATAATTAATTGGAATTATTTTTTTCCAATAATCCTATACTCAATTTTTATATCGTCATTAATCTTCTTGAACAATAAAGCTGGTCTTTCTATTCCGAAATCTGATAGCAAAATAGTAAATGTCCCTGAAGCAATAAATCCATCTGCTAATGATAATTTTGCTTCCGTATCAATTTCTTTAGTGACTCCATGAAGGGTCAACTTTCCATTAACATATGCATACTCTCCTTTGATAGATATATTACTGGAAACAAATACAACATCCGGATAATTAAAAACCTCAAGATAGGTTAACATATTTGAATCTCGATTTGAATTGCCACTATCAAAGGTTGACAGATGCACTCTTAAAGAACAACTGTTCACTGAATTATCATCAACGTTATAATGTATTACTCCTTTAATATTATTTGAATTACCCTCCCAATTTTTGGTATAATGATATCCATAGTATGTAATCTTACTGTTATTATTTATATCATACATTTGACCATAAATCATGAATGGTATGATAAAAAGGAAAATACTTTTATTCATCATGTTAGAATGGCAAAAATGTAATCAATGCTGAAAGTGTCATTGAACTAATTGTTATTATTGCTGTATTGCGATGTAGTGTCAGGGCATCATCATATGCTACATTATATTTACCAGGATTAGACACTCTTTTACCTAAATAAGGCAATGCAATCATACCGCTAAAATGAATAATTGATAACCAACGGTGAATCCTTATAGAATCAACTTTTTTGTTATATCGAATCGCAGGTGGTGCAGTATAGCTTAACACTGCCGAGGTGAAATAGGATCCAATCGCAATATTGCCAAGCAAAGCATGATTATCGCTTATTTTAGAATAATCTGGGCCTGCACTTTCTAACCTAGACCCCAAATAACCTTGAGCAAATAATAAGCCTAAAGTACCTAAAGCTAATTTCTGATGTAACTGCAACATTTTTTTTCTAAGAATTAATTCTCTTGGTCGATCTACATTAAATAATTTTGTTTTACGCAATAAACCATTTTGAGACCATAATAACTTGGTTTGCAGAGGCATATTATCAGGTAACATATATAAAGAGCTCTCTCCATCTACTGCAGCATTATTCTGACTGTGCAACATAGTTAACTGCATTATAAATAAGAAAAATAAAACTGTTTTATTATCCATTCTCATAACAACTCATATTAAATTGGATCAAACAATAATAAAAACATTTAAGGAACATAATGAGTAAAAAATTAATGTTATATGGTGCAAATGGATATACGTCTAGGTTAATTATTAAAGAATTAGTTGGGCAAAATATTAAACCAATCTTAGCAGGTAGGAATAAAGATAAAATAAATAATTTAGCAGAAAAGCATGGGTTTGATTCTTCAGTTTTTTCATTAGAAAAGTCAGATGATATTGATAAAAAATTAGAAGATATAGATGTTTTAATAAATGCTGCGGGGCCTTATTCACTAACAGCAAAACCCCTCATCGATAGTTGTATTCGTACAAAAACTCATTATGTCGATATTACTGGAGAAATAGATGTTTTTGTTTATGCGGAGAGTAAACATAAAGAGGCAAAGGATGCGGGAATAATAATCTGTCCAGGTGTAGGGTTTGATGTGATTCCAACGGACTGTCTATCTTATTTATTAAAAGATAAGCTTCCCGATGCAAACGAATTAAATATTTGCTTTTTTAGTGAAAACGGAAGACCAAGCATTGGAACAGCAAAAACGTCTATAGAAGGATTAAGTAATGGCGGAAAAATCAGAAAAGATGGAATAATTGAACAAGTTCTACTTGCTCATTCTGTAAAGGAAATTGATTATGGACAAGGTCCAAAAATGGCAATGAGTATCCCTTGGGGAGATGTAGCAACTGCTTACTACTCTACTGGAATACAAAATATAATAGTATACACACCACGATCAGAAGCAGGTATAAATAAAATCAGAAAACAACGTAAATGGTTGTTTATTTTAAAGTTAAAATTCGTACAGAATTATTTAAAAAATAAAATGGAGAAAAAAATTATTAATGGTGGCGACACTGATGAACAAAGAGCTAAATCTAAAATGTGGGTGTGGGCTGAAGTGAAAAATAAAGATGGTAAAATAGAATCAGGGTATTTTCAGATCGCAAATGGATATGATGTTACAGGGTATGGTGCAATGTTTTTTGCTAAAAATCTAATGGAAAATACATTTGATGGAGGTTATTACACACCATCATTGCTCCTTGGACCAAACATTGTCGAATCTCTACCAGGTTTTTCAGGGATAAAGTTCTCAAATTAATAGGAGCATAATCATGAAAATCGGTAAATATGCTCTGGTCTTGTTTCTCATATTATTTCTTTATCTAGTTGCATGGCCAATTCCAATCAATCCTATTGCATGGACACCACTATCTGCTCCAGAATTAAAAGGAAAATACGCGATAAATGATTATTTAAGCTCAGTTAAGATAACAGAAACTGAAGAATCATTTGGTCCGGAAGATGTAGATATGGATGAACAAGGAAGAATTTATGGTGGATTTGAAGATGGAAAAATTATCCGGTTTAGTTCCAACGGTGAAAATATGGAAATATTTGCAGATACAAAAGGTCGACCATTGGGACTTGATTTTGATAATTCAGGTAACTTAATCGTTGCAGATGCTAAGAAAGGATTATTATCTATTGATAAAAACGGTAATATTAATATCTTAGCAACAGAAATTGATGGAATACCTTTAGGTTTTACTGATGATGTTGACGTTGGACCTGATAATATGATTTATTTTACAGACGCATCAGAGAATTTTAGCGTTATTAATTTTCCAACTTCAATGAGCGCTTCCAGAGCTGACTTATGGGAACATCAACCCTATGGAAAAATAATTAGATATAATCCGTCTACAAAAGAATCAACATTACTTTTAGATAGTTTATATTTTGCTAATGGGATTGCTGTTAGTAATGATGGTCAATTCTTATTATTTAATGAAACATATGACTTTTCTATTAGTAAATATTGGCTGAAAGGCCCTAAGTCAGGTATAAGAGAAAAAATATTCACAAATACACCTGGATTCCCAGATGGGATTTCAACTGGTACAAAAAATATTTTTTGGGTTGCTATGTTCACTCCTAGAAATGCAGCAGCAGATGCACTCGCACCAAAACCATTTATGCGCAAAATTGTATATAGACTTCCCCTTTTTATTCAACCAGCCCCAGTAAGGCATGGATTTATCCTTGGAATTGATTCCAATGGAAATGTGATATATAATCTCCAAGATCCTTCTCCTAATTCTTTCTCTCCTATTACAAGTGTTGAAGAAGAAAATGGAGTGCTATATTTGGGAAGTTTGGACTATCCAGGGATTGCAAGCATTAAGCGTCCGCAATAAGATCTATCCCATGTCTAGATACCAGATCAATCATATCGCCAAATATGGCAAACCTGTCATCTTTCGTTTGACCTCTAAGAAAACGGATATAGATCTGAGCGGCAATACCTATAAGTCTGTATAATCCTAATACATGATAAAAACGTATGTTGGAAACATCATAACCACTGATCGCTGCGTATTCATTCACTAATTTTTCCCTAGAATAAAAACGGTCATCTATGGGCATAGTAGATGCTTGTTGAAAAAAAGCTGGATCTGAAGGTGTGCACCAATAACTCAACAATGAGCCTAAATCACAGAGAGGATCACCTAGAGTACACATATCCCAATCAAAAATTGCTGTGATTTTTCCTGGATCATTATTATCAAACATGACATTGTCTAGCTTATAATCATTATGTATAATACTAAATTGATTATTATTTGGAATATTTTTAATAAGCCAAGAATATATTTTTTCTACGGAATCAAGATCTTCATGCTTTGCATTATCCCATCTTTTTTTCCAACCACTTACTTGACGTTCAACAAACCCGATTGGTTTTCCTAAATCATCCAAGCCAATTTCACAATAATCTACCATATGAAATTCTGCTAACGTTTTTATTAGTTGTTTACTTATTGATGTAGGACCATTGTTTTGTTCATTAAAATTTTTTGGTAATCTTTTTCGTATAACAGTTCCGACTTTTCGTTCCATTATAAAGAAAGGCGAACCAATAATTTCCTCATCCTCACATAAATGTAATGCCTGCGGTGCATATGGGAATTTTTTGTACAATACAGAAAGAACCTTATACTCTCTAGACATATCATGAGCCGTTGGAGCCAAGGGACCTAATGGGGGTCTTCTCAACACATATTGGTGTGACCCATAATCGAGAAGATATGTTAAATTTGCTTTACCCCCACCAAATTGCCTCACAGAAAGATTATTTGAGCTACCATCTAGTTTTCCAATTAAATATTCTCTTAGATGATTTTCATCAAACGCCTCATCAGGCCTAACAGAAATAGTATCAGAATTAATCAATATAGTTTTTGAGTATTGTTCTAGCTATTAAGTTTTTGTGAACCTCATCTGCGCCATCATATATCCTTGCACCACGCTCATGTCGATACCAATATGCAAGAGGGGTATAATCTGTTATTCCCAATGCTCCATGTGCCTGAATCGCTCTATCAAGAACTTTCATTAATACATCTGCCACGCAAAGTTTTATCATAGAAATTTCTTTTCTTGCTCCTTTTGTTTGAAATTCTTGGACTTTTTTTGCACAATCCATAACCATTAATCTCGCACCATAAATTTCTGCTGCAGATTCAGCTATCCAATTTTGAACAGTTTGTTTTTCAGATAAAAATTGATTTGGATTCAACTCTCTACTGGAAACTCTTTTACACATTAAATCCAATGCTCGTTCACAAATTCCAATCCAGCGCATACAATGATGAATTCTTCCTGGGCCTAATCTCTCTTGGGCTAACATAAAACCTTGGCCAATATCTCCAATCATATATGTAGCAGGTATCCGACAATCAGTGAATTTAGTTTCAGCATGACTATTATAATCTTCTCCCTCATCACCCATTACAGGTATATTTCTCACAAGTTCAAATCCTGGGTTATCTGTTGGGACCACGAACATACTTGCTCTTGAATATTTATTTTCTGCATTAGGATCTGTGATAGCCATAACAACGCAAATACTTGCTCCATCGGCTGAACTTGTAAACCATTTATTTCCATTTATCACATAATCATTACCATCTTTAATAGCAACTGTATCCATCCATATTGGATTTGAGCCAGGGTTTTGAGGTTCAGTCATTCCAAAGCAACTACGTATTTCTCCCAATATTAATGGAGAAAGGAATTTATCTCTTAACTCATCACTTGCATGATCTTTTAACAATTCTATATTACCAATATCTGGAGCCTGAGAATTAAAACAATAATGTCCTAATAATGATTTTCCCAATATTTCACTTACTCGAGCAAACTCTAATAATGAAAGTCCCATACCACCATATTCACTAGACAAATAAGGCGTCCAAAGTCCAAGCTTTTTTACTTTCTCTCTACATTCATTTAATTTTGGCAATACACTTAAAAACCCACGTAATAAAAAGTCATCTTCTAGAGGCATAATATCCTGTTCAACAACTTCATTAATTTTATCTAGGTAATTTTCCATATAAATCTCAATATATTAATTATGTTAATAATACTCTGCCTTCAAATCTAATGGTGCAATTATGAGAAAAGTAGATTTATTTGATTGTAGATTCTTTTTCTTGAGTAAGAATGCTAACAATAAATAAAACCAAGGAAGAAACTAAAATAGCTGGTAATACTTCATCTAATGAAAGATAAATCTCATCTGGTAACCATTTCCACAATATTGGAAAATCCTTCCATAAGAAGGTTATAATAATTCCTGATAATATTGAACTTACTGCGCCTTCTTTTGTAGATCTCTTCCAAAATAATGCTGCTAATAATGTAGGTGTTATTGATGCACCATATATTGTATAAGCGTATAACGCTCGTTCAAAGAAACCAGCTGATTTAGAAAAACCAATGGAAACGATATATGCAATGATTCCAAGAATAAGAACTAAAACTCGACTTAAACCAACAATCTTCTTTTCAGATGCATTTTCATTGATATATGTTAAATAAATATCTTTTATAAGTGTATTTGCAGGTATTAATAAAAAAGAGTCTGCAGTGGAAATAATTATACCAACAATAGTTGCCAACATCATTGCTCCTAAAAAGGCTGGCAATAAATCATAAGCAGTATAAATCAAAATATATTTACCCACTTCTTCTTCTACTATCATACTTGATGCAACCCATGAGGAAGCAATAATCAGTAATTCAATAATTAATACTGCAAAAATCAAAATAATTGTTGCTTTGGTAGCACTTTGATGATCTTTACTTGCAGAAAATCTTTGATACATATTTGCATCTCCCAGTACTAACAAAAATGGAGGTAAACAAAAATTGATAATATCAAAAGTCGAAAAAACACTAAAAAATTGCATGTTGCTAGATTTACCCATTGCTTCAAATGCTATTTCCAAACCATTAAAGCCTCCTGCCTTTATCCATAAAATTGGAAATGCAATAACAAGACTAATTGTCATTAGTATTCCATTAGCAGCATCCGTAAAAGCCACGCTTAATAATCCCGCCAACATTGTATACATAATGATAAAAATTGCCGCAATAATTGTAGCTGTTTCAATAGTAAATAGTGGTGACTGTATTTGATTGGAAAAAACAGTATATAATACTGCACCCCCTGCATTGTATTGATAGCTAACAATAACCATATATGCAGAAACCAATGCAAATACACATAAGTTTCTAGCAATTGAACCGTATCGATCACCTATAATTTCAGGGACTGTAAATTTTTTCACATTCCGTACTTTTCCAGCAATTCTAGTTAATAGAATGATACCTAGTATGCTTCCAATAGGCAACATCAAGGCCGCCATTCCAATTTCGTACGTTTTACCAGCGTTCCCTAAAATAGAACCTGTTCCAATCCACGTAGCAAGCATCGTACCAACTAAAATCCATGGGGTTAGAGATCTGCCTGCAAGTGCAAAATCTGATTGGGAATTTATTTTACGAGATTTAATGATCCCTATACCAATTAGTATAAAGAGATAGAATGCGATTACAATTATATAGATCAATTAATTCCTATCTTTACGATTATGGTTTTTAATATAATACAACCTGTTACATTTTGAAATTACATGGGAGATGATCAAATTCCAAGATGGCTATATGTCAGTACCAACAAATAGTGATATCATTTTTACTTATATTATGCATCAGTTGTACTACTAAATCACAAACAGAAAGTAAATTTGAAAAATATAAAGATGTAAAAATGAACCATCTTGCAAATGAACTAAGTCCATATTTATTACAACATGCAAGTAATCCTGTGGATTGGTATCCATGGGGTGAAGAAGCATTTAATAAAGCAAAAGAATTAGACCGTCCAATTTTTTTATCGATAGGCTACTCCACATGCCACTGGTGTCACGTTATGGAGCATGAATCTTTTGAAGATGACAGTGTAGCAAAACTACTAAACGATAATTTTGTATCTATTAAAGTTGATCGTGAAGAATTGCCTGAAATCGATCATTTATATATGTCTGTCTGTCAGGCAATGACAGGTAGAGGTGGATGGCCGCTAAATATTGTAATGACTCCACAAAAAGAACCTTTTTTTGCAGGTACTTATTTTCCAAAAGACCGTAGAGGCGGTAGGTCTGGAATGCTTCAAATATTACCTATGATAACAGAAGCTTGGACTTCCAAACGTAAGGAAATTATGACTTCCGTTAATCAAGTAAAAAATTATCTTGATAAAATAAATTCTAAACCTGCAGGAGACAATCTATCAGAAGAATTAATTACTTCGGCCTATGATCAATTTCGAAATGGTTTTGATGAAGAACATGGTGGATTTTTTAGACCACCAAAATTTCCATCCCCTCATAATTTGATATTTTTATTGAGATATAATTATTCTTATAATAATCAAGTTGCATTAGATATGGTTATAAAGACATTGAAACAAATGCGCCTTGGTGGTATTTATGACCAAATTGGGTTTGGATTTCACCGATATTCTACCGATAAATACTGGCTTGTTCCTCATTTTGAAAAGATGCTTTATGACCAAGCAATGATCGCTATGGTATATATGGAAGCATTTCATATAACAGGTGATAAAGTTTTTGAAAATACTACAAAAGAAATATTTAACTATGTTTTGCGTGATTTAACCGCTCCAAATGGAGGATTCTATTCAGCTGAGGATGCAGACAGTGAAGGAGAAGAAGGAAAATTTTATACATGGACTAAAAAAGAAATTGAAGAAGTGTTGGGCAACTCATTAAGTGAAGATTTTAATACTACGTTTTCAATAGAGTCTACTGGCAATTTTAACGATGAATCAAGTGGGGAAAAAAATGGGGGAAATATACCTCATTTAAACAATTTTGATTTATATAAACAACCTTTGATAGAGTCTGCAAGAAAAAAACTATTTGATAAAAGAGAATTAAGAGTACATCCATTAAAAGATGATAAAATACTTACTGATTGGAATGGCCTAATGATTGCAGCTCTTGCAAGAGCATCCATAATATTTCAGGAACCCTCATACCTTGAAGCAGCAAAAAAATCCTCTGATTTTGTACTAAATAATATTTCTAAAAATGGAAAATTATTAAAACGATTTAGGAATAATAAAGCTGCTATTAATTCGCATCTAGATGACTATGCGTTTATTTCATGGGCATTATTAGAAATATATGAAGCAACTTTTGAATCTGAATATCTATCTAAATGTCTTGATTTAATGAATATAATGGTAGATGATTTTTGGGATGAGAAGAATGGTGGTTTTTTTCTTGGATCTGATCAATCTGAAAAATTAATAGTAAGAACAAAAACAGCTTATGATGGGGCAATTCCATCAGGTAACTCCGTAGCTGTACTAAATATGCTTAAACTATCACGAATTACTGGTGATGTTAAATGGGCAGAACTTGCAGAAAAAACAATTCGAGCATTCTCCGATGATATATATCGTGCTCCAACTGGTTATACTTTAATGCTATCCGCGTTCTTATTTGACACTAATAAATCAAAAGAGATTGTTATAGTCGGTAATGGAAAAGATGATAAAACTAGAGAATTTATAAATGCATTCCGTTCTAAATATTCTCCTCATAAGGTCTTATTGTTTAAGGATACCTCATTAAATAACAACCAATTAGATCAATTGGCAAATTGGACTAGCACGCAATATAGTATTGATGATAAGCCAACTGCATATATATGCAAAAACTTTGCATGCAATCAACCAACTAATGATTTAAACACTGCATTATCTTTACTAAATGAATAAATCATTTTCTACTAGAATAGGTGAGCTATTTGCTCACATACAAGATTTATTTGATACAATTTTACATGTTACTCTTAAGCGGATTAAGAGAAACAAAAAAAGAAATAATAAAATAGGTAAAATCATTTCCTTTATTTCTACATTAGGAGATGCTTACTTCAAAAAATATAATGATATCAAATCAAATGATTCAAAATAGTAATATATCATATATATGGAGAGAGGAACTCTAGTATGTTTAAAATGCAGTTACATTGGCAAATAATTATAGGTTTATTACTAGGATTAGTATTTGGCATCATTAGTACTTTTGCTGGATGGGGACAATTCACGACAGATTGGATAGCTCCATTTGGTACAATATTCATCCGATTATTAAAATTTATAGCTGTACCATTGGTATTGACATCATTGATCACTGGAGTAGCTTCATTATCAGATTTAAAAAAACTATCTAGAATAGGCGGCAAAACTATATCTATTTATGTTGTTACAACTGTAATAGCTGTAACAATTGGATTGATTACAGTCAATTTGCTTCAACCTGGAAACAAAGTCCCATATGAGATGCAAGAAAAATTGCAAAAAACGTATGAAACCGATGCTTCATATCGAACAGATACTGCACAAGAAGTGAAAGAAAGAGGTCCCCTACAGTTATTTGTTGACATGGTTCCAAGTAATTTTTTTGAGGCTGCATCAAATAATAGAAACATGCTTCAAGTTGTCTTTATTTCTATGCTTATTGGAATAGGGCTAGTTCAAATTCCAAAAAAGAGATCCAAGCCTGTATTAGATATTTTTGAAGGATTAAATGATGTAATTATCAAGCTTGTTGATATCATTATGCTTATCGCACCATTAGGTGTGTTCTCTTTAATTGCTCAAACAATTAATAAAGTTGCTGGGAATGACCCTCAACAAGTAGCTGAGCTATTAGGTGCTTTAGGTTTTTACATGCTTGCCGTAATTATAGGGCTGATTATACATATGTCAATAACATATACCGCACTATTAAAATTATATGTTAAGATGCCTTTAAGAACGTTCTTTACTGGTATTGGACCTGCACAATTATTAGCTTTTTCAACAAGTTCTAGTGGAGCAACTCTTCCAGTTACAATGGAACGATGTGAAGATGAATTAGGTGTGAGTGAAGAAGTTTCATCCTTTGTTCTTCCTTTAGGAGCAACAATCAATATGGATGGAACAGCTCTTTATCAAGCTGTGGCTGCGGTCTTTATATCACAAGCAATTGGTCTTGATCTTAGTTTACTAGATCAGCTTACAATTGTTGTAACAACTGTTCTAGCTTCAATAGGAACAGCAGCTGTACCAGGTGCAGGTATAATTATGCTAGTCATAATTCTTGAAGCAATAGGCGTACCAAGTACTGGTATTGCATTAATTTTAGGTGTTGATCGTATTTTAGATATGTTACGTACAGTTATTAATGTTAGTGGCGATGCAACAATAGCTATTACAATCGCATCGTCTGAAGGTCAATTAAAAGCACCTAAAGAGATCGCAGATTAAGAGACATCCCATGATACATTCTTTGACCCTCTTAGCCAAAGCTGCTTAGGGTAAAATTCAATTATTGCGGGAGTTTGTAAGCACGGTTCTCCATCAACATTTATTGGTAAAGGAGGATCATGAGCTATATTAACCGGTTCATTGTTTTGATTTACAGATTTTATTTCAAGAGTTTTACAAGTATCTAGAGTTATTCCCCATTTACCAACATGCTTTCCTTTTCTTAAAGGCCCCATTAATAATAACATTTGCAATCTAGTGAGATTCCACGCTTTACATAAATATGCATGGTCCTTTATTGGTGAAGCCCCTGGCGCTACCCAGTAACCGCCTCCAAAATATTCTGATAATGTAAAAACAAAAAGTGAAAAGTTTATTATAACAGGACTTTCATTATCGATTTTAACCCAAGCATTTCGTTTTTTCCATTTTAGAATTTCGGTGATTCCTAAGTAAGTATATTTTAGATTACCTTTGATCCATTTTCCTCTTTTTAGTTTTGCTCTAGATACCAATGAAGTTATTCCTGAATCTGATTCATGAAAAATCCAACGAACAATTCTATTCTTTTCTTTAGCAGTACCATTCCACTTTGAATCTGCAGAAGGGGAAGGATAATTATCTTCTTTAGGCATTGGTTCTGCTTCTATACGTAAAGCTCCAATATTTCTATCTACTCCATTAATAATAATATCAATAGTATCATCTAGATCATCCAATATATAGCCATGTACTCTAGCTACATCATTTCCAGTCCCTGCGGGAATAACCGCTAATGGTATATTACTTCCTCGCAATCCCGATGATATTTCATGTACGGTCCCATCACCTCCACAAGCAACTATAACTTGAATATCTTTTCGGTCTTTTAATGAATAAGCTATTTCTGAGGCATGTCCAACTTTTTCCGTAATATATAACTCAGTTGATAGCCCTTCTTTCTCAAGTTTATTTTTTACTATTTCCCATATTTTTATAGACTGGCCATCCCTTGCAGCAGGGTTTATGATACATGAAATTATTTTCGCATTGTTAAATGATGGGTTGGTAGAGTTATTATCAGTTTCCATTTCAATGAAAACTATTTATTAAAAATAAAATATCAAATTTTATTTTAACGGTATTTATCCGGTTTATAATAAAATTGTTTTCCTTTTGTTCCCGGTTGAAGAATCATTTGTAGATATGGAACTCTTTCTTCATCAAATAATTCAAGACCTTTCAAAAAAGGATGATTATTTATTATTCCAACTTCACCCTGCTCTTGATGTTCAAAAAGAGGAGCCTGTAAATACAGATCTGCAATATATATATCATCATCTTTCGATACAAAAGCCTGGAAGTATCGCTCATGTCCAAGATAATCTCCAATATCATTACAACAATTATTCATTGTTAGAATAGAGCCATCACTATCTCCAAATTCCACCTCATTTTTATCGCGATTTATTTGACCATATTCTAGTTTATTATAAGAAGGTAATCTATAATAATCAGCACTATGATCTAGGTGCTCTTGTGATGTGCTCCCAAGTGAAAATACGTACATCGCAAATTTTGGAACACCTCTAGATAAATCAGGCGCGACAACAATTGCTGCAATTAATTCCTGAAAATTTGGAAGATGTCCAAGTCCTCCTTTAGGAAAGTTGAATGCAGTAATATTTAATAATGAAACTCCAGGCACAATTTCCATTGGGCTTAGTTCTTTTGGTAATAATGAAGATATTTGATCAGTATCTACTTCATAGAAGGTTGTCATTGCATAATCAAATTCCCAAATAATCAAATTATCGCCTTGAACATGTTCATTCATATTATTAGTCCTAATTTATATACCAAAATTAAATTCTTTTGAAGCATCAATTAAAGCTTCTGCACATCCTTCTAATTGTTCTTTTGTATGCTCTGATGTAACAAAAGCACGAATAATTGATTTATTTTTCTTAACTGCAGGAAACATCATAATTGAAAAATCATATCCTCTTCTCATCAAATAATCACCAAGGGGAAGCGATTTTCTCTCATCACCAAAAATAATTGGGATCACCCATGAATGAGAAGTACCAATGTCTACTTTATCTTTCAATAATGATCTTAAATAATCTGCATTTTCAATTATTCTTTTACGTTTTTCATTTCCATCAGTACCTGAAGCTAATTCAAGAGCTTTTATTATCCCTCCTGTAACAGCAGGATCTAAGGCACAAGAAAACATTCTTGACCTAGCATAATAATTCATATAGTTAATTAAATCATTTTTTGCATAGACACATCCACCTATACCTCCAAATGATTTACTAAATGTTCCAATAAGAAGATCTACATCAGCTAAAACATCAAACTCTTCAACAACTCCTTTGCCTGTTGCCCCAGCAATTAGTAAAGAATGAGCTTCATCAACGAGTATGGATGCACCATATTTTTTCGAAACTGTAACAATTTCTTTTAAATTTCCATAATCACCATCCGTACTATAAACTCCTTCAACACAAACCAACACTCTTCTATTTTCTTTAGAAATCCTTTTTAATATTCTTTCAAGAAATTCTGCATCATTATGTCTAAATAATTTTACTGTACCTTGAGACATAACTGCACCATCTATTAAAGAAGCATGAGATGAGTGGTCTAAAACAACATAATCTCCTTTATGAATATAACTGGAAACCACACCGATATTCGCGCCATAGCCTGAAGAAAATAATGAAACTCCATAACCTTGCTGACCAAAAAAGTTAGTGAGAGAATCTTCCAAATGTTTGTGTATATCAAATGTTCCATTTAATAATGGACTACCCGTAGCACCTAATCCATAAGTATCTAGGGCATCTTTCGCTGCTTGAATAACCTCAGGATGGTTTGCATAACCCAAATAATTATAACTTGAAAAGTTAACTAACTTATGTTCATCACCATGAATTCTACGTACGCTTATTTCTGGAGTTTGTGGAGTTAAATGAGGAGTCTCAAACGTATATTTGTCTGCTTCAATTATATCATCACGCCACTGATTAAATTGTTTTATCTCAGAGTGATTTTTCCCTGAACTACGTGAAAACATATCCAAAGTGAATTCAGTATAGGATGGTCGACTTTCTTTTGTTTTTTTATCTGACATAATAATATTCTCAAATCTATAACAGCGGGAAGATTATGAAATATAAGCTCAAATACCAATTAATTTAATTCATTAAGGAATTCTTATGTGCTAAATACTTTTTTATAATACCTTGAAAGAAAAATTACTATTTTTAACATTTCTTTCAATTTTGAATAAGAAGAAGCTGATTTTGATATTTCTCTATGTTCAAATAATTCAGATACAAGTAAATCACTATTCTGTAATTTGTTATGTAATTTAATTGATTCTGTAAAGGGTGATAATGAATCATTTTTACCATGAATAATAAAAACATCATTGGTAATCTTATTGCACCATGTTTTTGCTGAAAAGAAATCAATTTCATTTGAACAATCATTAAAAATTAAATCCATAACCCTCTTTAATTCATCTGAAACGTTTAATTCTAAAGCGTCATTTATTAAATTTTTCTCAATGTCATTTAATCTATTAAATGCTTGATCAAACTTTTTAGATTTTTCATGTATATAATATGTTAATGCTTGTTCAATTCTTTTAGTATTATAGCCAAGATTAATTTTATTTAAATAATTATGAAGCATCACAATAATACTCCAGGGATCAGGTCTTATTTTAATAACTCTTCCTTTAAATATCATTTTTCCATTAAACATAAATTCCATCGTTGTCCTTGCATCGTATGATGTACCAAAGACAAGAACAGATTTTGGTTTATTTTTTGCTAAAAACGGATCTAGGCAAGATTTTAATACTATAACTCCTCCAAAGCTTACTCCTGCTATATTTATTTGATTTTCATTCTCACAAAAGTTTTCAAATATCCATTTATAAAAGTGCACTGTCCAAAGCAAAATATCTTCAGATAGTTTTAAATTAATTAATGGTGGAATTCTAGGTAAAAAAACTTTCACACCATTTATTGCTAAAGAACGTGCTAAAGTTATCATTTTAGGATGGGACTCTCCTTTTATGGTTGCCCCAGGGTATAAAATTAATATAGAACCATTTAGATGATTTGGGCGAAAAGTTTTTAAAGGAGTTTGTTTATTATCTAAACCTGGATAATACCCATCTTCTTCAATAATTGATGAAGGGGACAGATCTTGTTGATTACTCAATCCATTGATTGTTTTAATAACTGAAAGAATACGATGTAATGTATTCATTAAATATAATTAGATTTATTCCCCTAATTCAGCACGGTTTCTACAAAAGGCAGTTATACCTGTTACTCTTGCAAACCAATTGCCAAAATTTGGGAATAATGCATCGATAGCCAATAAAGGCCTTAATGGTCCTGAATTCACTATAACATCAGGCTTATTCTTCTTTATTGCTTTAACTAGAGCCTTAGCTACTTTTTTTGAAGGAATTGTACCTAAAACTAATGGGGCTTTAACCTGACTATCAGAATACATTCCTACATCACTAACTAATCCAGGAAATAATGCGGATACACCTACCCCAGACCCGTGAAGTTCTTGTCTTAAGGCATCTGTAAACAATGCAAGCCCACCTTTTGTCGCTGAATAGGTCGCATTGAAACTTTCACCTTTTTTTGCTGCTAGTGAGCAAATATTTACTATATGTCCATTATTTTCATGTAATTCAGGCAGGAATTTTCTTGTGATTTCCATCGGGGCAACTAGATTAACTGAAGTTATCTTTTGAATATATTCCAAAGTATAATTAGGAAAATAATTGTACTCTTCTATACCTGCATTGTTAATTAGTA
>CAYTYA010000024.1:6904-24518 GCA_964442015.1 uncultured bacterium | reverse complement strand
TAGTGAAGACAATGGATTAGATTCATTAATTTCCTACATGGATAATAATTATTATGGTGAATACAAAGTTTGGTATAATAATGGTGAATTATTTGTGTCTGGAAATCATATGCTTGGTAAACGAATTGGGGAATGGAAATGGTTTAATAGGAATGGAAAAAAAGATTCAACTAAAGTTTACAATGATGGACAATTGTATGGGTTAAGTACTATTTATTTTGATGGTAAACAAGTATATAAATTAATGTATTATATCAATGATAAGTTGCATGGTGAAATGAAAACATTTTATAATGATGGAAAGATGCAGTCTCTTCTTACATTTAAATATGGTAAGCGTTCAGGCGCTTTTAGATATTGGGATGAGAATGGAGCAACGGAAGAAGAAGGAGCCTATCTAAACGATAAACTTCATGGTTTAGTTACACGATGGTATAATGAACAACAAATTTCAAGTATTACAATGTTTGCAGATGGAAGCCTTCAAGGGTTGATGCGTGTTTTTAGTCCATCTGGATCAACAATGAAAGAAGGATATTATTATAATGGAAATCCTGTCATCATATTTGAGTATTATGAAAATGGAAGATTCAAACGTATTCAAGTTTATAGAGAAGATGAAATAATTGATGAGAGATTGTGGACTGAGTCAGGTGTAAATATTACAAATCATACTCTTGGATTAAGAACAAAATCGAATGTACATACGAATGGAAATCCAAAATATGAGTGTACATTTATGAATAATAATAAGCATGGAGTTGAGTGGTATTGGGGTGAATATTTTGATTTACAATCATTAAATGTATATGATCAAGGTACATTAGTATTATCTAGGACTTGGACATCCATTGGTCAGCCAAATATTGATATACTTTTTCCTGGAGATAATAAAGAAGTGATTATAGGACCATATTCGAGTGTAGATTTGAATTAATGATTGTAATTTAAATTGTATATGTTAGATAAAATATTTGATCAAATTGTTGTTTGGGGTAATCCAATTTTAGTCATCTTCTTTGGAATAGTTATAGGTTGGATAACTAAAAAATATATCCATAAACGGCTATCTTCATTAGCAGACAAAACAAAATGGCGTGGTGATGATATTATACTAAATTCACTTGAGCCACATATTATTTTGTGGTTCTTTCTTGCCTTTTTTTCTATCGCGATCGATAATATTATTTTACCTGAATTATTTGATTCTTATAAACAATATTTATCTACTATTATTCTTGTTATCCTTATCCTATCTATAACTTTATCTATAAGTAAAATGTTAGTTGGTCTCTTTAACCTCTGGGCGGAGAAACAGGGTCAAGGTTTTCCATCGACAACTATGTTTACAAATTTTGTATACATCATTGTATGGGGTATTGGAGTAATGATAATACTTGATTCTTTAAAAATTGCTATCACTCCAATTTTAACAGCTCTTGGTGTTGGTGGGTTAGCTATTTCATTGGCCTTGAAAGAAACGCTAAGCGATATTTTTAGTGGGTTGCATATATTATTAAGTGGAAAAGTACAGCCAGGAGATTTTGCTGAGCTTGATTCTGGTGAGAGAGGTTATATAACAAATATCACTTGGCGAAATACTACAATGTTAGAACGTACTAATAACGTTATAAATATACCAAACTCAAGATTATCTAGTGCTATAATTAAAAATTATGACACGAGGGAATCCTCTTTCTCTGTGAGAATACCTGTTGGTGTTTCATATGATTGTGATCTTGAAAAAGTTGCTCAGGTAACGAAAGAGGTAGCAGATAATGTAGCTAAGAATCTAGATGGATGTAGCAAGAAAGAAGATCCAGTGGTTCGTTTTTTTGAATTTGGAGATTCAAGTGTTAATCTTAAAGTATACTTTAAAGCTGAGAAATATGGGGATCAGCATAATATTATTGATGTATTTATAAGAAGATTACATAAGCGTTATAATGAAGAAGGAATTGATATACCATATCCTATACGTACTTTAATTCATCAAAATACACCAAAATGAAAATATTTATAGTTACTGGTTCTTTATTGATGGCTCTTACAGTTTTAGTTGGAGCTTTCGGAGCACATACTTTAAAAAATAGTTTATCTATGCAAAGTATGAAAACTTTTGAAAAGGGAGTTCAATATCAAGCATATCATTCATTGGGATTACTAATTATTGGATTATTGGGTTTTAATTTTCCTCATCACCTTTTATGGTTGCCAGGGCTGTTATTTATTTTTGGTATAATTATTTTTTCTGGTTCTCTATATATTTTAGTATTGAGTAATATTAAATGGTTCGGTATGATAACTCCATTAGGAGGTATATCATTTGTTTTTGGTTGGATATTTCTAAGTTGGATTATTTTTCGTAACTAATATCATGCATTTGAAAATAAAAACTTTATCTGCAAATGCAGATGAACTATATAAAAATCATGGGCATTTTCACCAAGGTGATGCTGGTCTTGATTTATTTATAATTGATGCGTTAACTATAGAACCAGGTGAAACTGCCTTAATTAAATCTAATATTGTTTGTGAGAATACAGATGGAAAACCATATTTATTGATGCCTCGATCTAGCATATCTAAAACACCATTAAGACAATGTAATTCGATAGGTTTAATAGATGCTGGTTATAGAGGAGAAATTATGGCTGCAGTAGATAATATAAAGGAAACCCCTTTTACCGTTAATCCAGGGCAAAGATTTTTTCAATTAGTATCCATGGATGGTGGGCCAATAAGTTTTGAGATAGTGCATGAATTATCTGAAACTGAACGAGGTAAGGGTGGATTTGGAAGTACTGGAAAATAATGATCTTTTAGCACTCTATTAAAAAGAGTGCTAAAAATATTTGTATATAAACTATTTAGAAATATAAATTCCGCGCTGCTATTAATGCAGATATTATAAAATATTAATATAACTAATTAATAATAGGAGAGATAAGAAAATGGCTCTTAAACTAAAACCTCTAGGAGATCGTGTGGTTGTTGAAGCTGCTCCAGCAGAGGAAATGTCATCAGGGGGAATTATACTTCCTGATACAGCTCAAGAAAAACCACAACAAGGAACAGTCGCTGCAGTCGGACCTGGAAAAGTAAATGATTCAGGAAAGGAAGTTGCAATGAGTGTAAAGAAAGGTGATAAGATTCTATATGGTAAATATAGTGGAACAGAATTCGCCTTCGAAGGTACTGAATATTTAATTATGCGCGAGAGTGATATTCTCGCTATCCTTTAAGGAGGAAAATAATGGCAAAAGAAATATCATATGATTTAGAGGCAAGGAATGCTTTAAAAGCAGGTGTAGATAAACTTGCAAATGCTGTAAAAGTTACTCTTGGACCAAAAGGTCGTAATGTAGTAATTGAGAAGAAATTTGGCGCACCTACTGTAACAAAAGATGGAGTGACTGTAGCTAAAGAAGTAGAATTGGAAAATAGATTAGAAGATGTAGGTGCTCAAATGGTAAAAGAAGTTGCATCTAAAACTTCTGATGTTGCAGGAGATGGGACTACTACTGCTACAGTTTTAGCCCAATCCTTAGTAGCTGAAGGACTAAAAAACGTTACAGCTGGCGCAAACCCAATGTCTATCAAACGTGGCCTTGATGCGGCTGCTTTGGCAGTTGTTGATGCATTGCAGAAGCAGAGTAAAGACTTGCCTGATGCAGAGCAAATTGCAAATGTTGGGTCAATTTCAGCAAATAATGATCGTGAAATTGGTGAAAAGATTGCTGAAGCAATGGATAAGGTTGGAAAAGATGGCGTAATAACGGTTGAAGAGAGTAAAACAGCAGAAACTTTTCTAGAGACTGTTGAAGGTATGCAGTTTGATAGAGGGTATTTGTCACCTTATTTTGTTACAAATTCAGATAATATGGAAGCCGAAATGGATGATGCATATTTATTGATTTATGATAAAAAAATATCCAACATGAAGGATCTGCTTCCTCTATTAGAGAAGATTGTACAAACTGGTAAATCTGTTGTTATAATAGCTGAAGATATTGAAGGTGAAGCTCTTGCTACATTAGTAGTGAATAAATTAAGAGGCACTTTTAAAGTTTTAGCTGTTAAAGCTCCGGGATTTGGAGATAGAAGAAAAGCAATGCTAGAAGATATCGCTATACTTACTGGTGCAACTGTAATATCTGAAGATGCAGGTTATAAGTTGGATAATGCAACATTGGATTATTTAGGAACTAGTAAACGCGTTGTTTCTGATAAAGATAATACTACTATTGTTGGCGGCAATGGATCTGCCGATAGTATTAAAGCGCGAATTAATGAAATTAAGGTACAAATAGATAAAACTAGTTCCGATTATGATCGTGAAAAACTGCAGGAGCGTTTAGCTAAATTATCTGGTGGTGTGGCTGTTATAAACGTAGGAGCTGCTACTGAGGTAGAAATGAAAGAAAAGAAAGCGCGTGTTGAAGATGCTTTACATGCAACTCGGGCTGCTGTTGAAGAAGGTATCATTCCAGGAGGTGGTGTTGCATTATTACGTTCTGTACCTGCATTAGATAAAGTAAAAGTGGATGATGAAGAAAGTGTAGGAGTTGATATAATGCGTAGAGCTCTAGAAGAACCGATTCGTCAAATTTGTGAGAACGCAGGAGCTGAAGCCGCAATCGTTGCGCAAGCGGTTAGAGAAGGTAAAAATGATTATGGTTATGATGCTCGGAATGGTGAGTATGTAAATATGCTAAAAGCTGGAATCATTGATCCTACAAAAGTTGCTAGAGTAGCTGTTCAGAATGCTACATCAATTGCAGGTATGATTCTTACTACAGAAGCTGCAGTAACTGAGATTCCCGAAAAAGAAGCTCCACCAATGCCTCCAATGGATCCAGGTATGGGTGGCATGGGCGGAATGATGTAAATTAGGCTTATGCTTATTAAAAAAAGCCTCCCGTATGGGAGGCTTTTTTTTTTCATCAATTGACTAGCCAGAAATCATTAAAGTAAATTCAAAAGCTTATGGACATAATTCGATTAAAAAATATGAACTTTTATGGATATCATGGAGTTTATGATTTTGAAAAAGAACAAGGAACTAACTTTGAGATTGATCTTGAATTATTTACTGCTCTCTCCAAATCTTCCAAATCTGATAATATAAAAGATACAATCAATTATGAAGAGGTATATGAGTTAGTAAAGAAAGAATTTGGTTCAAAGAGCTATTTTCTATTAGAAAAATTAGCCGATTCAATATCTAGATCAATATTTGAAGCATACAAAATTGATAAATTAATTATTCGAGTAAGAAAAATAGATGCGCCTATTGATGGAAAATTAGATAGTGTAGAAATAGAGTTGAAAAGGAAGAAAATAGACTATGCATGAATTAGTAATATTGAGTTTGGGGTCTAATTTAGGTGATCGTGAGGAAAACTTAGCATCAGCCATTACATCATTAGGAACGTTTCATGAAATAAGTAATATTAAAGGTGCATCATTTTATGAGTCTGAACCCCTATATAATACAGATCAGCCCAAATTTTTGAACACAATTATATCTTGTAATTCATCTTTAAATCCATTTGAGTTTCTTGATATAATTAAACAAATTGAATCATCGTTAGGTCGACCAAAAGAAAGAAATAAAAATCAGCCAAGAATAATTGATATTGATATACTTTGTTATGGAAATTCATACCTTGAAACGGATGAATTAATTATTCCACATCCACAACTGATGTTTAGAAAATTTGTTTTATTACCGTTTTATGAATTAATGCCTGAATACAAAATAGAAAAAATTGGTTCGACGATATCTGAGCTATTGAGCGTATGTCCTGATAAAACAAATGTAATTAAACATATTATGGAAAAAAATGCATGAGAAATTTGAATTATATTGCTATTGAAGGTCCGATTGGTGTTGGAAAAACTAGTTTAGCCAAATTATTATCTAAACGATTGAACGCAAAATTAATTCTAGAAAAATTTGAGGATAATCCTTTTTTATCTGAGTTTTATGATGATCCAGCGCGATTTGCATTTCAAACTCAATTATTTTTTCTTTTACAAAGATATCAGCAGCAGCAGGATATCCGCCAGGTAGATATGTTCCATAATCTTCTTATATCTGACTATATGTTTATTAAGGATCGTTTGTTTGCATCGTTAAACCTTGATGATAAAGAAATGAATTTATATGATAGTATAGCTAATATGATGGAGAGGAATGTTATAAATCCTGATTTAATTATTTACCTTCAAGCAGATACTTCTACTTTAATGAAAAATATTGATAAAAGAGCTCGAGATTTCGAGAATAATATTTCTTATGATTATATTAATGCTCTTAATGAGATTTATACAGAGTATTTTTTCCGGTATAATGATACTCCATTAGTGATAATAAATACGAATAATATAGATTTTGTTAATAACGCTGATGATCTTGACCAAGTTATTGAATATATTAGGCAGCCAGTGTCTGGTACTAAATTTTTTAATCCTAGTGCGAGTATCTAGATATAATGCAACTTATTTTAAGTGCTCTATTTATTTATTTAGTAATTCAATGCGTTAGATTTTTATCCAGAATAAGCATTAAAAGATCAAGACAGCAATATCATCAAAATATAAAAGACTATTACAAGAATTTAGATATTCAAGATGCAGATTATGAAGATATCAGTAAAAATGATGAATAAATTACAACCTATAGCAAGGTTTTTATATCCAATAGATAAATACCTGACCCATTCTTTATTAATTTTACGAATTTTTCCTAGTATAATGATGATTTATAAACATGGATGGAGTAAAATTACAGCTGGGTATGAAAAATGGAACAGTCTTGGTTCGGCTTTGACCGACTTTATTGGATTAGAATTTATGAATGTATTTTTTGGTTTTATGGCAGCATTATCTGAATCGATAGGAATGATTTTTGTGTTGATTGGTCTGTTTACGCGACCTGCAGCGTTTTTGTTATTATGTACTATGTTTGTTGCATCTATTAATCATTTAGTTGATGGAAAATTTCCCGAATTAGCTATCATGTATTTTATTGTTATGCTTGTATTATTTATTTGTGGTCCAGGAAAAATAAGTTTGGATTATCATTATTTTTCAAAAAAGGATTAATTCTTTATTTAATTTATAATAGGATAAGATTGTATGAAGGCAGTTAGAATTCATGGGCATGGTAATGAAGACGTTTTAGTTTGGGAGGAAGTCTCATTGCCGGAGGTGAAGGATGATCAAGTATTAGTTGAAATAAAAGCAGCAGCAATTAATCATCTTGATATTTGGATTCGTAAAGGTATTCCTGGTGTTTCTTTACCTATGATTATTGGAAGTGATGGTTCAGGTGTAATTGCTGAAATTGGAAAGGGAGTAGATAAATTTAACCTAGGTGACGAAGTAATTATAAACCCACTTATATTTTGTGGTACTTGTCCGTCCTGTCTAAATCAACAAGAAAATCAATGCTATTCAATGGGAATACTTGGCGAGACAACAAATGGGACTAATTGCGAGTTCATAGCCTTAAACCAAAGGAACTTAATTAAAAAACCATCGAATATCAGTTTTGAAACTGCAGCTTCTTTTCCTCTTGCAGGTCAAACTTCTTATCAAATGCTTATAAATCGTGCAAAGTTAAAAAAAGATGATATTGTATTTATTTGGGGTGCAAGCTCAGGCGTTGGTTCGTTTGGTTTGCAAATTGCTAAAGCATATGATTGTAAAGTCATCGCTACAGGAGGATCAAAGAAAAAATGTAAATATGCTTCTAAGCTTGGTGCAGACTTAACTTTAAATCACTATAAAGATGACATAGTTTCTTTAGTTAAAGATTATACGAAAGGTAAGGGAGTAAATGTTGTTTTTGAGCATTCAGGCTTTGAAACATGGAGCACTTCTATGAAAATATTAAGTAGATATGGCCGATTAGTAACTTGTGGATCAACTACGGGTCCAAAAGTTTCTATTGATTTACGTTATGTCTTTTTTAAACAACAGTCAATTTTAGGCTCTACAATGGGAACGCTTTCAGCTTTGAATGGAATAATGAATTTTGTTAAAGATGGAGTAGTTGTTCCAGTTGTAGATAAGGTTTTTTCAATGGAAAATATAGCTGACGCACATAAACATATTGAAAATAGTAACCAACTTGGTAAAGTAGTGCTTATTCCTTGAGAAAGTATAATAAACATATTTTTGTCTGTGTAAATGAGAGGAGTTCAGATAACCAACGTGGTAGTTGTGCTAAATGTGGAGGTATGGATATAAGAATGAAGTTTGTAAAACTAATAAATGAACATGGGTTAAAAGGGATTGTACGTGCTAATAAAAGCGGTTGTTTAGATGTGTGTGAATTAGGCCCAGCTGTAGTGATCTATCCTGATGGAGTATGGTATACAAATGTACAGCTAGATGATGTAGATGAAATTTTTCAATCAAATATAATTAACCATAAACCTGTAAAAAGACTTGTAGCTAATGATAATACTTGGAATAAACTTCAATTATTAAAGGAATTAAAAAATTGAAACATATATTTATTATAGTATTTTTTATCAGTTGTTTGTTTGGACAAGAATTTTCATCATTAAAGTATAGTGGCTTTGGATTAGATGTTGGTGAAAGTGGATCTGGTCTATCCTATAATCAAACGTGGTTTAAGAATAAGAAATTATATTTTATTGGTGAGATAAGAATTTTTGATGCTAAACATCCGGATGAAATAATTATGCAAGACTATTATACTGGTAGAGCATATAAATTTAACAATATAAATTTATTACTGTTACCTTTGTTCTCTGGGGTTAAATACTATCCCTTTGTTGGTAAGATTGCAAATAATTTTTCACCATTTCTTAGTTTAAAATTTGGTCCCATATTAATCTTAGATGGAGCAGAAAGTGGTTCTTTTAAGCAAAAGTGGTATGAAAATATACAATATTATCGTTCATGGGGTGGCTTTTTTGGTGTAGGTGCTGATGTTGTTACTTCTAATAATACTATTTTAACAGTAAGAGTTGGCTATGATGAATTACCTATGCCTCAGGAAATAGATGGTAGGACAAAATATAGTGGTGCATTAGTCCGCTTCGGTTTTAATTGGAAGAAATAGTCTTTGTCTGATTTTCGTTCTTTTTTTGTAAACCCTGATAATATTGATAAAAAGTATTTTTCTTTGGATGAAACTGAATCTCATCATATCTCAAGTGTGTTGAGATTAAAAATTAATGATAATATCTATTTAATTGATGGGGAAGGCACTGCATATAAAGCTACCATTGAGAAAATATCGAAAGAAAAGGTTTCTGGTAAAATAATTGATGTGTTACCTGACTTTGGTGAGTCTGTATGTAAAATAGATCTTGCTTTTGGCATTATAAAACCATCGAGAACGCAATGGGCAATTGAAAAGTCAACAGAGTGCGGTGTTTCTAATATTTTCTCAATCCAGATGGATAGATCTATTAAACGTTCATTTAATCTTGAAAGATATAAAGCTATCATAAAGTCATCAGCTAAACAATGTGCTCGTTCGATAATTCCAAATATTTATCCACCTCAATCTTTATCAGAATGGCTTGAAAGAAAAATTGATATGCCTATTATTGCATTTTCACAAAATTCTGATATTAATATTATAGATTTGAGAGATTTACTTCCATTGGGTTGCAGTAAACTGAGTTTAGTTATTGGTCCTGAAGGTGGTTTTAGTGATAGAGAAATTTCATTACTCAAAAATTATAATTCAATCTTTATTTCGTTAGGTAATCGTCGTTTAAGGACTGAAAGCGCAGTTGTATCTTCTGTATCAATTGTCAACCAACTAATAACTGGAGAATGAAATATGGATGATTGCATATTTTGCAGTATAGTTAATAATGATATTCCTTGTGAAAGATTAATAGAAAATGATTCAATCATGGCATTTAGGGATATTAACCCTCAAGCACCAACACATATTCTTATTATTCCTAAAAAACATATATCTACCATTAATGATTTGAAGCCTGATGATTCCACTTTAATAGGGGAATTATTTTTGATTGCAAAGCAATTAGCTCAGATTGAAAATATAAATAACAGTGGGTTTAGAACGGTATTTAATTGCAATGAAGATGGTGGGCAAACAGTTTTTCATATTCATCTTCATTTATTAGGGGGTAGGAAATTAAGTTGGCCTCCAGGGTAAATTTTATTTAAAATAATAGTTTTCACGAGGGATATTGATTAAAATTATAGCCCACGATACCTCGGAATGTATATATCAGAATTAACAATGCATGGTTTTAAGTCCTTTGCAAAAAAGGATGTTGTGCATTTTGGTGAAGGAATTACAGCAATTGTAGGGCCAAATGGATGCGGTAAAACAAATATCGTAGACGCTATTCGATGGGTACTTGGAGAACAAAAATACAGTATTCTCAGAAGTGGAAAGATGGAAGATATTATTTTTAATGGTGCAAAAAATGTAAAGCCCTTAAGCGTATGTGAGGTATCATTAACTGTCCATAATAATAAAGGGAAGCTCCCAGTGGAGTATAATGATATTGAAATAGGAAGAAGACTGTATAGAAGCGGTGAAAGTGAATACTTTATGAACCGCACTCCTTGCAGATTAAAAGATATACATGAATTATTTATAGATACTGGAATGGGCTCAGACGCCTATTCAGTGATTGAATTAAAAATGATTGAACAGATTTTATCTGAAACTGGTGATGATAGAAGAAGAATGTTTGAAGAAGCATCCGGTATAAATAAATACAAAATGCAAAAAAGATCTACGTTAAGAAAGTTTGAATCTACACGCTCTGATTTGCACAGAGTAAATGATCTTATATTAGAAGTAGAGGCAAAAGTAAAATCTCTTTCTTTGCAATTAAAACGTTTTGATCGTCACTCAAAATTACTAGATGATTTAAAAACAAAAGAGATTTCTTTAGCTTTCCTACAGACGCATGCTTATAAGTCAGATTTACATCCGTTAAATACTCGAATTGCAGAGTTAAATCATCTAAGAGACTCAAATCAGTCAGAAGAATCTGAAGTAGAAAAGAAATTAATATCATTACAGTCTATATATAAAGGTCAACAGGATGAGCTTGAAAAATATAGGAAGCAATTGACTGATTATAATGATAAGCGAGAATCATTACAAAGTGATATTATTATCTGGAAAGAACAATCTAGATCTGCACAGATTTCATTAGATCG
Source organism: uncultured bacterium (assembly GCA_964442015.1). GTDB lineage: Bacteria > Fidelibacterota > Marinisomatia > Marinisomatales > TCS55. The sequence continues at coordinate 13,310 of CAYTYA010000024.1, read as the reverse complement.
GCTGTTAATAGAAGAGGAAAAAAATAACCAAAAATCAAAACAGCTCAATAATCATCTTGTAGATTATCGTAAATCAATCAATAGCTTAAAACCTAAAATCGATTCTTGTTTAAATCAATTCAAACAAAAGCAGAGCGAGTTTAATACCATAGACGGTCAGTTAAAAAACATGAAGTCAGATTTAGATATTATGCAAGATAAACGTTGGGAATTCCAGAAGAAATTGTCTGATAAGAAATCGATATATGATACTGCTGATATGATAATTATTGATAAGAAAAATAACACTATAGAGTTAAATGAAAAAGTTAGCAGTAAACGGAAAAAATTAGAAAGTATTTTAAAAGATTTGCACAAATATCAATCAAAAAAGAAAGATGTTCTTAAAAAAATTGATAAAAATAAAATTAACTTAAATTTAAATACTGATGAGTTAAATAAATTAGAAAAAGAAAAATATAATATAGATGCAAACAAAAATAAAATATTAGCATCGTTAGATGCTCTTGAATCGAAACATACTTTTTATGAAGAATTAGTAAGTGCTGCAGAAGGTTATCCAAAAGGAGTAAGAGATGTTCTAAGTAATAAAAATATATTTAAAGGCGTTTTGGGAACGGTTGGTGATATTCTAAATGTTGATCAATCTATTTCTTCTGCAATCGAGATCGCTCTTGGAGATTATGCAAAGTGTATAGTTGTAAAAAATCAAAAGGATGCAATTAATATTCTGGAAATAGTTCGTAATCGCAATTCAGGAAGAATCATGATAATTCCTCTTGATAGTATTCCTTCAGTTAAAAACGTTAATAGTTCGATTAAGTCAAATAAAAATGTTATTGGCCGTGCAGTTGATTTAGTCAAAGTATCTCCAAAATATAAATCGTTATTAGATTTTCTTTTAGGAAATATTATCTTAGTGAAAAATATAAAAACCGCGATATCGGATAAAAGTCTTAAAGGCTTAGATGTAATTGATCTAGATGGCGCTTTGTTAATAAAAGGAATGATTATTGATCGTAATTCTAATAAGAAGAATTTAGGGTTGATTGGTAGAAAAGAAAAATTATCTATAATTAAAGAACAGATTAAAACTGAAAATTTGTTGTCTAGCAAGCTTGATAAAGAGTTAATTAAAGTCTGTTCAGCTATAACAAAAAAAGAAAAATCTGTAAAAAAATATCAAGTTGATTCGATGGATCTTTCCAAAGACCTTTTGGGCGTTAATGATTTGTTGGATGGTATTGAAATGCAAAAATCAACACTATCGGAGTCTATTGCTGGATTAGATGCAATTATTTCTCAAAATCAAAAGGATGTTAAAAGTCAAACGATTCTGAAAAAATCTTTAAAAACAGAAATCCAAAAAGATGAGAGAGATCTTGGTAATTATTTGAAGGAGATAATGAAAACGGGTGAAGAATTATCAAAAATTCAATCTTCTAGAGATAATTTACATCAGCAATTGCAGGACGCTAGAATAAATCACTTAAATCTTGAAGGTCAAAGAGAAAATATAGTCTTTCAAGAATCTACTGCGAAAGATACTATAGAGGAATTTGTAAATAGAAAATCTGAGATTAGGAGAGAGATCAAAGATGTTGAGGAAAGTGAAAAGAATCTAAAAAGATTGATTTCCGTTGCTGAGAAAAAATTAACTGATATTAATGGTATTGTCAGCAAGCAAGAATCTGTTCTTAGTTTAAAACAAGAAGCAGCAAATGATTCATATGTAATAATTGAAGAAATGCAGGCTCAAATCAGGTCTGAGCAAAAAAATAGAGAATCTTTATTGGAAGAATTAAAAAATTGCGAATTAAAAGTCGCAGATTTAGATCAACGTATCAGTTTTGTTTCCGAACGTATTTTTGATAGTTATAGCACCAAAATCCCTAATGAAATGATTGTAGATCAAACTGAAAATGAATTAAATGCTTCAATAGAGAGGATTGAAAAAAGTATTGAAAATATAGGTCCCATAAATATGGTTGTTCAAGTTGAGCATGAAGAAGAGAATGAAAGATTATTAATGCTAACGGAACAAAGGGATGATTTGATAAAAGCTGAGAAAAATTTATTAGATACAATTAAAGAAATCGATAAGATAGCAAGAGAAAAATTTCAAAAGACATTCGAAGATATTGGTAAAAATTTTGAAAAATTGTTTACTATGTTTTTTGAGGGAGGACGAGGCTCTTTAAGGCTAGAAGGAGACCCAGACCCTCTGGAGGCAAATATTGGAATCCATGCTCAGCCACCTGGAAAACGCAATCAATCTCTTCGACAGTTATCAGCAGGCGAAAAAGCGCTTACAGCTATTGCGTTATTATTTTCTATATATCAAGTCAAACCTAGTCCATATTGCATACTTGATGAAGTTGATGCGCCGTTAGATGATGTAAATATCAGAAAATTCACTAGAGTTTTGAATAACTTCTCTAATGATACACAATTTATTGTTGTTACGCATAATAAGTTAACTATGGAATCTGCTAATTTTCTTTATGGTGTTACAATGGAGAAAAAAGGTGTATCTCAACTTGTTTCAGCAAAATTAGACTGAGGATTAATAGTTTATATGTCTGGTCATAGTAAATGGTCTACAATAAAACGTAAAAAAGCTGTTATTGATGCAAAGCGCGGTAAGATATTCACAACTCTAATTAAAGAAATTACAATTGCCGCAAGAGAGGCAGGCGGAGATGCTAATTCAAATCCTAGATTGCGTCAGGCAGTAAGTATCGCTCGTGATGCGAATATGCCCCAGGATAACATTAAAAGAGCCATAATGAAGGGCACTGGGGAGCTCCCTGGTGTTACATATGAGGAATGTACTTATGAAGGATTTGGCCCTGGAGGTGTAGCCATATTTATGGAAGTAGTAACAGATAATAAAAATAGAACAGTTGCGGAAATTAGGCACCTTATTACAAAATATGGGGGTAACCTTGGCGAGAATGGTAGTGTATCTTGGATGTTTGATAAAAAAGGTCAAATAATAATTTCTAAGTCAGATCAAAGCGAAGACAATCTATTTGAAGATTCTATTAATGCTGGAGCAGAAGATTTTGATGGTGATGAAGACAATTTTATAGTTAAGACAGATCCGTTAGAGATGATGAATATTAGAAAGAATCTTGAAGATAACGGTTACAAAATAGATTCAGCTAAAGTAGAAATGTTGCCCAAAAATTTACATAAAATTGATAAAGATAAATCTGAGAAGGCTATTGTGCTCTTAGAAGCTATTGAAGATCATGAAGATATTAAGTCCGTTTATACTAACCTTGATTTTGAAGATTAAAAATGCGTGTGATAGGCGTTGATCCGGGAATCGTTGTGACTGGTTTTGGTATTATTGATAAAAAGAATAATAATATTGTTGCTCATAGTTATGGTACGGTAAAGCCCCCAAAGAGCATGTGTTTATCAGATAGATTAGGGTATCTGTATGATGAAATATCTTTATTATTGGATAAATACAAACCCAATGTACTTGCGGTTGAAGATACATTTTATTCCAAGAATTTTAAGTCTGCAATGTTGTTGGGTCAGGCTAGAGGAGCAATTATGCTAGCAGGGTATTGTACAAATATTTCATGCATTGAATTTTCTCCAAAAAAAATAAAAAAATCTGTTGTTGGAAATGGCAATGCAAGTAAAGAGCAAGTGCAATATATGGTTAAGAATATATTAAAGTTAGATCAGCTGCCATCCCCTTTTGATTCTTCAGATGCTCTTGCAATAGGATTATGTTATTTAAATCAAAATTCTATGGAATAAATTATGATTGAATCTATAAAAGGTATGCTTAATAAAAAGAACCCAACTCATGCAATAATAGATGTTGGAGGAATAAGAATAGCTGTAAATATAACATTATCTACCTACGAAAAATTAGGGGATATTGATACGTCAATTGAGCTATTAACGTATTTTAATGTTCGTGAAGATATTATGGAATTATATGGTTTTATTGATAATAATGAGAGGCTATTATTCAAGCAGTTGACATCTGTCAATGGAATAGGTCCTAAATCTGCTTTGAATATATTATCTGGCACTAGTCCAAGTAGTTTTAGGAAAAATATAATTAATGGTGATATTAGTTCGTTGACTTCAATCCCTGGTATAGGTTCGAAAACAGCAAAAAGAATTATTGTAGAATTAAAAGATAAATTTGTTGATAGCGTTGATTCTGTTGATCTAGGTTTTCAATTGGATTCAAATGAGCAAGGTGTAATTGATGATGTAGTTAAAGTTTTATTGTCTCTAGGATATAATAGGAGTTTAATAGATAAAGCTGTTTCAGAGATTGCCACAAAAGATATTCTTAAAGATGATCTTGAAAAAATAATTAAGATGACATTAAAAAAATTATGATCAGTATGGAATTTATAGATTGAAACGCACTGCTCTATACGATAAACATATTTCATTAAATGCTAAGATGGTTCCTTTTGCAGGCTACTCTATGCCGATGTCTTATAGTAGTATTATTGATGAACATAATGCTGTTAGAAATATGATAGGTGTTTTTGATGTCAGCCACATGGGAGAGTTTAAGATTTCTGGCGAAGGAGCAGAGAATTTTCTTCAATTACTAACTACAAATGATGTAAAGAAAATTTCTGTAGGACAAGCGCAGTACTCTGCTATATGTTTAAAAAATGGTGGTATTGTTGATGATATAATTTTATATCGTTTTGAGGAATATTATATGATGGTCGTTAATGCTGCAAATATAAAAGATGATTATAATTGGTTGTTAGAGAATTCGAAAGAAGAAGTTGATCTAGAAAATATTAGTGAGAAGTTAAATTTAATTGCAGTTCAGGGACCTAAATCAGCAATTATGTTGAATGATATATTAGATTCTAATATCAGTCAATTAAAATATTATAATTTTACTCAACTAAAATATAAAGATGATTCTTTGATTGTGTCTAGAACTGGTTATACAGGTGAACTTGGTTTCGAAATATATGGTAATAGTGACTCAATTATTTCTTTATGGGAAGAAATTTTTGAATACGAAAAATTTAAAGTCACACCCGTTGGTTTGGGCGCAAGAGATACGTTGCGCTTAGAGATGAACTACGCTTTATATGGTATGGATATAAGTAGATCTATAAATCCAATCGAGGCTGGTTTAGGTTGGATTACAAGTTTTAACAAAGGTGATTTTATAGGAAGAGATGCTTTATTGCTTGAAAAGAATGAGAATCATAAAAGACGCATTTCATTTGAAATGTTAGAGAGAGCTGTCCCGCGGCATAATTATGATATTATTGTTGATGGCAAGATTGCTGGTAAAGTAACTAGTGGGACGCAATCACCTACTTTGGATAAAGGAATAGGCATTGGATATATCCAGGCCGATCACTCTGCTCCTGGAACTAAAATTTCTATTGATATTAGATCAAGAGAAAAATTAGCGGTTGTTGTGAGCCCTCCTTTCTACAAAAATGGAACAGTAAACAATAATATTTAGGATATATTAATGAAAGAAAGAAAACTTGAAATATTAGGAATTCTAAGTATAGCAATTTCTTTTTTAGTAATCGTCAGCATGTTTGGATATAATTCATTTGAAGATCCAGGAATTTCTCCAAATGTACAAGTAGAGAACCCTATGGGCATATTAGGCGTCTTTATTGCCTATTTCTTTATAAAATTTTCATTTGGTTATAGTTCTTTTTTCTTACCTATGCTAGGAATGGTTTGGGGATGGTGGTTTTTTAGCAATAAAGATAGATCTTCTCTTAAAAGGATAAGCGTATATCTAGTTTGCGCTATGATTTTAATATCAATTAGCCTAGGCTTATTAGAAATTAATGCATTTGCTAACTCTGAAATTGATTTTAATTACAGTGGGCTAATAGGCGGAAATTTAGCGAATTTTCTAGCAAGTTTTTTTGGATTTATAGGGGCAGTTGTTATATTATTAACTAGTTGGTTGGTGTTAATAAGAGGATATTTTTCTTGGAGTTTTTATGGACCATTCGAATCTCTAACTAATCTTATCAAAAAGAAGAATGAAGATCGAAAACTTATCTCAATTGAGAAAAAGACTGAAAAGGAAAAAAGACTTCATACAAAAGATTTAATTAAAAAAATTGAAGAAAAACAAAAAGAAGAAAATTATCATTCAGTATCAAAGAATAAAGATGAGGATAATAAAACTAATGATGAAAGTGTAGAAGAGGCTGATGGAGGTGAAAGTGTAGAAGAGACTGATGGAGGTGAAAGTGTAGAAGAGGCTGATGATGAATTGTCAAGCAATGCCCCTAATCAACATCTAGAATCAGAATTTGATAAGCCAGTAGGACTAGAACAAGAGAGTGAAACTTCTACAGATGAAAAAATTGAAGTTGGCGAAGTTGTGAAAGAAGAAGAAGTGAAT
>CAYTYA010000024.1:0-6804 GCA_964442015.1 uncultured bacterium | reverse complement strand
TTCTACAGATGAAAAAATTGAAGTTGGCGAAGTTGTGAAAGAAGAAGAAGTGAATATTGATGAATTACAAGAAAGAAAAGCACCGAAAAGAAAATACCAGCTTCCAAGCAGCGATTTATTAGAAATGCCAATTAAAATTCAAGAAGGAATGTCGAAAGATGAATTAGTTGATCGTGCAAACTTTTTAACACAAAGCTTAGAAACTTTTGGTGTTGTTGGTAAAGTGGTAAATGTAAGTCCTGGGCCAGTTATCACTTTATTTGAGGTTGAGCCTGCTGAAGGTGTTAGGGTTAATAAATTTGTCCAATTATCAGATGATTTAGCTCGAGTAATGGAGGCAAGTCGTGTTAGGGTTATAGCTCCAATCCCTGGTAAGTCTTCTGTTGGTATAGAAATACCAAATAGGGATCCTGATACCGTATTTTTTCGATCAATTATAAACTCAGAAAAATTTGCTGAATCAGAAGCAGAACTTACTTTAGCTATAGGGAAAACCACTTCTGGAGAAATTTCAATATTGAACTTAGCTAAGATGCCTCATCTACTAATTGCTGGTACAACAGGATCTGGTAAATCAGTGTGCTTAAATACTATAATATGTAGTTTACTTTATAATTCAACTCCTGAAGAGTTGAAGTTTGTTATTGTTGATCCAAAAAAGGTTGAAATGACGCTTTACAAGTCCTTAAAAGGGTATCATTTATTAGGAATGGAAGATTTTGAGGAATCTATTGTTACAAAGCCAGATAATGCTACTTTGGCACTACGCGCGGTTGAAAAAGAAATGAGTAGAAGATATGATATACTTGCTGATGCGGTGGTAAGAAATATTCAAGAGTATAATGCAAAGAAAGTCGCTTCGAATGAAGAAATAATGCCATATATTGTTGTGGTTGTAGACGAATTAGCAGATTTAATGATGTTGAATGCAAAAGAAGTTGAACAGCCTATTGCTCGCCTTGCTCAGCTAGCAAGAGCTGTAGGGATCCATTTAGTTATTGCTACGCAACGACCTTCTGTAGATGTAATTACTGGACTTATAAAAGCAAATTTTCCATCAAGAATTGCATTTCAAGTTGCTAGTAAAATTGATTCAAGAACTATTCTAGATACAGCAGGTGCAGAGAAGTTAATTGGTAGAGGAGATATGTTGTATTTAGGTTCAGGATCTTCGGAGCCTGTGAGGTTGCATAATGCCTTTCTTTCAATTAATGAAGTAGAAGCAATTATGGATCATATACTAACACAACCTAAATCTGATGAATTAGTGCTAGAATCTGTTAGAGAGCAAACAACGATAGATGCTGATTCAGGAGATAATGCTGATGGGGATGATGAACTATTAAATGAAGCTATAAAGCTAGTGGTTATTCATCAACAAGGATCAATTTCATTAATTCAGCGCCGAATGAAAGTTGGATACTCAAGAGCTGCGAGATTAATTGATCGTATGGAGCAATTAGGAGTTGTAGGGTCATTTACTGGAAGTAAAGCACGAGAAGTTATGGTTGATGAGAGTTATCTAGAGATGATTGATGATGATTAGATAAGTATGATTTCTATTCTACTGGCAATGCTTTTGTTGTTTTCTCTGAAGCAAACAGACCCAAACCAAAAATATCTTGATTATTTATCAACCTCTTTAGTGGACCATAGTGGAATACGTATGAATATCAAATGGTCACAAATTGATGGAGATAGAACTTGGAGTCAAATTGGGATTATTGAGCTTCTTGGCAATAAACGATTTTTTTTAGACACTGATCAGCAATCTATTAAAATAGATAGTAATCTAATTGTCACATATTACAAAACTGAAGATGGAAAAATTATATATGATACATTAATAGAAGGCAGTTATGATATTTTCGATTTTTTATCAGGTGATTTTTCAGGGTTTACAATTACTAATTCAACGGCTAATAGAGAATCAATTCAATTAGATTATCATATGGATTCTTTTAATATCAGAGGAAAAATATGGATTAAACAAAAATTATATGAACCTATAAAATTTACTTTTGGCAATAACCCAGAAAGACCTGAGCAATATATTGAAGTAGATATTACAAGTTATGTTCCACTCCATAATGGATCTTTATTTGATTCATTCAATCCTGATGCTGGTGAGGTTATTGATCTTCGTGAATAGATATATAAAATTAATTATTGGGATATGCATAAGTATTGCTGGTCTATATTACGCTTTTAGAGGTATTGATTTTGTTCAATTATGGAAAATTATAAATCAATTAGATCTATTTTATGGCACTCTATCATTAATCATCCTTCTTATAAGTAATATTATAAGAGCTTTAAGATGGCAGATATTGGCTTATCCCATAGATAGAATTTCCATCAAGCCAGCATTTTCATCAATAATGATTGGTTATTTTGGTAATTCAGTCCTCCCATTCAGGATGGGTGAGTTTTTACGCGCATATGTTTTAGCCGAAAAAACATCACTAAATGTTCCTACGGCATTTGGAACAATAGTTACTGAAAGAATCCTTGATTTTGTTGGTTTATCATTATTAATAATATTAACAATTTTGGTTTATCCAACAGATTGGATAAACCAACAAATTATTATTGGTGTTGTAGTTTTATCATTAACTGCATTTGTGTTTGTTTTTTGTTTTAGAGAAATCAAAGAATTTTTCTTATTTGACATAAATAAAATAAGATTATTACAAAAATCTATTGTTGTGCTTAAAATAATTGATATTTTTGAAAGGTTAATTAATGGAGCAGTAGCGATTAGATCAACAAATAAAGTGATTTTGATATTTCTTTATACTGTACTTATTTGGTTAATGTACTGTTTCTCAACTTATTTTGCTCTTTTATCAACAGGAATATCAATTAAATGGTATGAAGTTTGTGTATTAATGATATCTACTACGCTTGCTATATCTGTACCAGCTGCTCCAGCGTATGTTGGAACTTACCACGCGACTGTAGTATATGTTTTAACAACCTTTTTCTTTATTAACCAACTAGATGCTCAGGCATCTGCAATAATAATTCATGCTGTGGGCACAATTCCCTTTATTATAATTGGTGCGTGGTATTTTATTAATAGCTCTGTAAGTATTAAAGATATTAAAAGTAAGGAAATAATTAATAATTGAAAAAATATAATACAATTTTTCTTGATAGAGATGGAACTATCAACCCTGATACTGGTTATATTTCTTCATTAGATAAATTTGAATTTTATGATTTTACTTTTTCTTCATTAAAACGTTTAACTAAGGATGGCCATCGTTTTTGTATTGTCACAAATCAATCTGGAGTATCTAGAGGATTAATTAAACAAAAAGAGCTTGATAATATCCATGACTATATTAAAAATCAATTTGTGAAAAATTCAATTCCTTTACTTGGAATTTATATAGCAACCGATCATCCTGATACCGCAACAATTAGGAGAAAGCCTGGCGTTGGAATGTTTTTCGAAGCATCAAAAGATCACCGTATTGATCTAAAAGATTCACTTATAATTGGTGATTCAATAAATGATATTCAGGCAGGTAAAGATTTGGGAATGGATACGATATTAGTTCGCACTGGCCATGGAACTCAAACAATTTTAGATTATCCAGATTTAAAGCCAGATGTAGTAGTAAGTAATATAGAAGAAGCCGCTGATTGGATACTAAAATGAAGAAACCAAATAAGATTGCAGTATTAATGGGAGGACCAGGCGAAGAAAGAGAAGTATCCCTTAAATCTGGAAAGGCAATTGCTAAAGCATTGAGAGATAATGGTTATGATGTATCAGATATAATATTAGATACTGAATTGATAAACTTAATTGATAAGTTGTTAAGTGTTGATTTGGTATTTTTGGGGTTGCATGGGAGTATTGGTGAAAACGGAACCATACAAGGCTTTCTTGATGCCTTGGATGTGAAATATACTGGATCTGGTCCATTATCATCTGCTATATGTATGGATAAAAATATCAGTAAAATTATTGCTGAAAAAAATAATATTTTAACACCAAAATGGAATATCTATAATAATAAGATTATTGATAATGATAAATTTCATTATCCTGTAATAGTGAAACCTAACGGGCAAGGAAGTACTGTTGGCTTACGTATTGTTCATAAAAAGGAAGAATTAATGCCTGCGTTAAATCATGCTTTTAATTATGATTCAAGTGTCTTAGTTGAGGAATATATTAAAGGTAGAGAATTAACTGTTATGGTTTTAAATGGCAAAGCGTACCCCGTATGTGAAATTATTCCTTCACACGAACTTTATGATTTTGAATGTAAGTATACAGCTGGAATGAGTAATTATATCTGCCCAGCTAAGTTAGGCTCTGAGCTAACAAAATATATTCAACGAATGTCAGAAGATTTATTTTATTTATTAAAATGTCAAAACTATTCAAGAACAGATTTTCTAATGGATGATCAAAATAGATTCTGGTTTTTAGAAATGAATACGCTCCCAGGTATGACAGATACTAGTTTAGCGCCTATGTCATCTTTGGCTGCAGGGATAAGCTTTAACGAATTAATTGATAAAATAGTTATGCTGGCTTGGAAAAAATGAAAAACTGGATTGCTGTATATACAAAATCAAGGCATGAGCAGGTTGTTGTTAATGAGTTAAATAAAATAAATATTAAATCTTTTTGTCCAATGTTTAAAGAAAGAAGACAATGGAGTGATAGAAAAAAGTGGGTTCATTTTCCTTTATTTCGCAGTTATGTATTCGCGAATATTGAGTTGAAAGACAATATTTATGTATTGAAAACAATAGGTGTAAATAGCATTGTAAAATTTCAAGATAAAATCTCAATTATTCCTGATGAAGTTATTGAAAATATAAAAAATATTATTGAAGGTGGTTTTAAAGTTGAAAAAGCAGATTATTTTATTAAAGGAGATGAAGTAATCGTAACTGGAGGACCATTGAAAGGTTTAGATGGAATAGTTGTAGATATAAAAGGTAATAAAAAAATAATTATGAAAATTGAAGCTATAAAGCAGGCACTATCAGTTGAAATAGGTTCTGGTATACTTAAATTAAAAAAGAAAAATGTCTCTTCAATTTTATAATACAATTAGTCAACAGAAAGAGAAATTCAATCCCATTTCTGATGAAATTGTAAAAATTTATACTTGTGGACCTACCGTATATGACTCAGCGCATATTGGGAACTTCAGAACTTTTCTTTTTGAAGACTTGTTAAAAAGATTTTTGATTTATAAAGGCTATAATGTGTATCATGTTATGAATATTACAGATGTTGATGATAAAACTATAAAGCAAGCAAAGAGAGATAAAAAACTTTTTCAAGAATTAACATCGAAATACTCAGCTCAATTTATGGAAGATATTAAATTTCTTAAAATTATCCCAGCAGACGTTTACCCTAAAGCTACTGATCATATAGAAGAAATGATCGAAATGATCACCAATCTTCAAAATGATGAGATTGCTTACTTGTCAAAAGATAATTCGGTTTATTTTGACCTGTCTAAAGATAAGGGATATGGTAGATTAATTAACCTCAACCAATCCGAACTAAAACATACGGAAAGGGTGATTAATGATGAGTATTCCAAAGATAATCCTCAAGATTTCTCTTTGTGGAAATCTTGGACTAATGAAGATGGTGATATATTTTGGAATTCTCCATGGGGTAAAGGAAGGCCAGGATGGCATATTGAATGTTCAGCAATGTCAATAAAATATCTAGGAGAACATTTTGATATACATTGTGGAGGAGTTGATAATATTTTTCCTCATCATGAAAATGAATTAGCTCAATCTATATCAGTTACGGGGAAACCCTTTGTTAATTACTGGATACATTCTGAGCATTTACACTTAAAAGGCGATAAAATGAGCAAAACGCAGGGAAACTTCCTTACAATACCAGATTTAATATCTAAAGGTTTTTTAGCAGAGGAAATTCGTTTTGTGATGTTATCTGCTCATTATAGAACAAAATTAACTTTTTCATTAGAGCAATGTTTAGAATCAAGATCTGCTATACAACGCATTTCAAGCCTCTATAATCGATTGAAAAATATTTCTAACAATAATTTAGAAAAATTTATACTTCCATCTGAATATGAAAATTTTATATTAGCTTTGGATAATGATTTAGATACACCCAAAGCTTTTGCATCTTTTTTTAAATGGATAAGATATATAAATACAAAGCTTGATAATAATCAGATTATAAATAGTGAAGAAGTTAATGGTGGAATTAAATTTTTAAATATAGTAGATAGTATTTTTGGAGTTTTAATTAAAGAAAATTCTGCACCTAAAAAAATTCATAGATTGGTAGCAGAAAGAGAGAAATACCGTAAAATGGGGGAATGGGGAGAAGCGGACTTGGTTAGAGATAAGATGCATGAGCTTGGGTGGATAGTTGAAGATGGACCTGATGGGCCAAGTGTAAAACCTAAGAAATAATATTCTTTCTATTGCTATTCTTTAAATCATTTTATATATAAAATAAAAAAAAATAGTTTTTATCTCGATAATCCTTTGCACTTAAATTTTCTTATTTCTATATTTCGCGGCTGTTCTCGTATCGTTATTAGTAACGATCTTTAACTAGCAATATGCGGGTGAGAGATTTAAAAATATAAAAAATCTACATTTTTGCCGGTGTAGCTCAGCTGGTAGAGCTTCTGATTTGTAATCAGATGGTCGGGGGTTCGAGTCCCTTCGCCGGCTCTGTTTGATAGTTCTTTAACAATTTGAAATAAGTCTGTTGGGGAGATGGCCGAGCGGTCAATGGCAGCAGACTGTAAATCTGCC
>CAYTYA010000023.1:0-25768 GCA_964442015.1 uncultured bacterium | reverse complement strand
CTGGATATGATTGTTCTGAGCAAGCTTCTGTGGAACAGGTTGCTGAAATGACTGTGGATTGTTTTTTAAATACGGTTCCAGCAGCAGTGCCTGGAATTGCTTTCTTATCGGGTGGTCAAAGTGATGAATTAGCTACTGCTCATCTTAATGCAATGAATCAGATCGATAACATACCTTGGAATCTCACATTTTCATATGGACGAGCTTTACAAGCTCCTGCTCTTAAATCCTGGTCAGGAAAAGATAAAAATATATCAAACGCTCAAGATGCATTTATGAAAAGGGCTAAGTTTAATAGTCTTGCGACTAAAGGTGAGTTTTCTGCTGATATGGAAAAGTAATATTAAATAATGAAAAGGTGTATTTAGAAACTAATCTTCACACCTAATACACTAATAGTATCCCATTTATTATTTTCCAGATTACGTTGTTGCATAAAATAGATTGTAGGTTTAAATCTCGTTAAGTTTTTTATCTTGCAACCAATATACAATCGATTTCTATTGATTTCATTATTAGAAGGATCATAAAACATTTCATCTGCAAGATATGGAATCACTTTTAATGATGTCCACCCATTTCCGATATCTACAGAAACCATATTGCGATTTCTGAATGATGAACCGGAATCTTTAATTCGATATTCTAAACGAGAACGACCCGTAGTAGAAATTAATCCTCGTTTAAATTTTATTGTAAGTGACCCATGAGGTCGATGCTCTTGCACCCATCCTGAAGACTTTTTCTCAAACACTTCACGAAAATTTGCATATAATGCGATTGATGAATTAAGATAATATTTTAATCCAATATCACCATGAAAATAATAGTTATTCTTTCCAAAACCTTCTGATCGGAAATCATCTTCAAAAGAAATGGATAGTTTATCAGAAAAAGAATGGGATAGTTTTTCTGCATGCCAAAATTGACTTGCAGATAGATTACATATAATAATAATTAATATGATTATAATATTCATTTTCAATACAATATGGTTTTTTAGATTAAACCTTATTTAAACAATATGTAAATAAATAATTAAGAAGTGTTTTAGAGTAAGGCTTATTTTTGAAATGGGTGTTTTGATAAGTACGCATTGTAATATTGAACTTCTCCTGTTACTTCCTTTCCAGCCCATGAGGGAATATTTACATCTTCTTCTTCATGCTCTAATTCAACTTCTGCTACCCATAAACCATTATTATTTCCATGAAATTCATCTACATCCCAAACTTTACCTTTATAGTGTACCTTATAGCGAGTTTTTTTGATGATTTCACTTACGCATAAATTATTCATCAAATAATCAGCATCTTCTACAGGAATTTCATATTCATGTTCAGATCTACTTATACCAATTTCATGTGATTTTATAGTAATTGTAGCGACTTCACCTTTAATACGTACACGAACAACATTTTTATCATTGATCGCAAGGTAACCTTGTCGATATGGAATACCTTCAATATCTGTATTCCAATTTTCCAATTTAACTAAAAATTTACGTTCTATCTCTAATGGCATACTTAATATTCAATAAATATATAATTAATGAAGTTAATAGGCCTGGATAGAAAGGCTCAAGTCCTAAAGGATATCCGCCCGTTATATTTCCCATGATAAACCAAACAACTGCAACTAGTACAGGGTGCACCATTAACTGGATAATATTTTTTGGTAGATTACTTTGATTATGAAAAGTAACTAAAAACGGTATAAGCAACCCCGGAACTATAATTGATCCTGTTACATACCATAATTGCACAACAGATGGAATTGTTATCGCTAAAAGAAGAGCTAAAAATCCCATTACAAATAAACCTTGCTGGACAAAATGTGTTGAATCTTGGTCTGCTTTTTCATTATTAATTGTTGGGGGTGTTTTTATACGCCACATAATATCTCTTCCAAAAGTAATAGCACTTATAAAGCCCAAAGAATCAACTGTTGACATAATTGTAGATAAAATTGCAACAATGAATAAACCAAAAAATATTGGTGGGAGTATTTCATTTCCTAATAGGGGAAATGTATATAATGGTGAGGATACTTCCATTGCTGCTTTAGCATATAAACCAGTTGTTATTGTTAATATATCAAAGATAAACCAAAATAAAATTGATATTAAAACCCCCTTTTTTGCTGTTTCGGGTGATTGTACAGCAGAACACCGTTGGTAAAAACCTGGATCAACAAATGTCCACATAGCGATAAAAAACCATACCAATATATACTGTGGTTCCATACCGCTTAATGGATCTAAATGAATTGGTGGTAGTTTATCTATTAATTGAATAGGGGACCCATATTCAATCCAGCAAAAGATTAGTAGAATAATGAATCCACTATACATAAGAATAAACTGGAAAATATCTGTACGAATAATTGATTTAAGACCTCCAGACCAAATGTAGCTTAAGCTTATTACTATGGATAAAACCAAAGACCAACTAAATGAAATATCGGTAAACATTTGCAATAAAATACTAAGACTTAATATATATGGTGCGGGACTAGCAATCACTAGGATGAATAATGCACTTAAAATTCCTGCAGTATTTCCATAATAATTATGGAAATGATCTGGTATTGAAATGAATTTTTGTAATGAAATTCTTTTTGCAAGAAAGAAGGCAAAAATTATACCAAATACATAATAAGGCATTGCAAGTATGAACCATGTCTGAATTCCATATAAATAGGTATTTTCTCCAAGACCAAGTATTCCACCGTACCAAGTAGCTACTAAACTAGCTACAAATCCTGGAAGGCTTAATCGTCTACCCATGAGCAAATATTCCTCAGGTGAAGATCTGCTTTTCTTGGTTCGGTTAAACCCGATATATATTAATGTGATTACATATATTCCAATAATTATAGAATCAAAAAAATGCATAATTATTCAGGATGAGAACGAAATACCCATATTTTACCAGAGCTATTTATTGTAAAATTATCACTAATTGATTGATTACTTATACCTCTTGATGAAATAGGTAATTCTTCATCTGATAAATTATATTTTAAATTTTCAGTTGATATATCTTGTATATGTTTTACTGGTAAAATGGATACAATTTGATTCTTAAATGATGAAAATATTCTATTCCCTTCATGACACGTAATGGAAAAGTAATCAGTTACATAAGTCAAGTTTATTGCATCACAATATGTTGATAAGAGATATAGGTTTGTAATTGAATGGTCTTCTCTTTGTTGTGAAGCCCCTAAAACATTAATTGTTTTAACATTATTTTTTATACACCATTCAAATGCTTTTTCAAGATCAGTATTTTCTTGATTGGAATCCTTAATAAATTGACCAGAAAATGCTTTATTATCAATTAGTAGAGAATCCATATCTCCAATGATTACGTTTGGATTTATTCCTTTATCAATTAACAAATTTGCACTTCCATCCGTACAAATAATTGTTTTGGACTCATAAAGAATTTGCAAGGGTAATGGGTGATTAGGAAATTGTCCATTAGCAACAATTGTAAAGGGTTTTAATAGTTTAGTGTTTTCCATAAGGTGTTTATTTCTATATTGAAATTACTTCAATTGTTATATTGGAAACTTATAAGAAATTGTTTTGTCGTTGCAACAATAGGTGCTTAATATGATTTATAGAAAATTATAAACAACCAACCACTTCGCAGTTTATTTTTATATACCCAATATGATCTCTAGATTTAAAAAATTTACGGTTCAGCAATCGATTAATCACCCCAAAAGAACCTTAATCATTTCATTATTTACAACTTTGATAATGGCCACGGGACTAAACCATTTTGTTATTGAAGATGATATGATGAAAATGATTCCAAAAACAGTTAAAACAAGAATAGTATGGGAGGAAGTAAAAGATGAGTTTGGTAATACAGAATTAGTTTTTGTTGCTTTTGGAAATGATAGTATTGATTTGTTTAATAGTGGACCCCTTGCTGATTTATGGGATTTTACTACTCAGTTAGAATTATTACCGGAAGTAGAAGATGTTCGAAGTCTAACAAACTTAAATAAAATGGAAAATGATGACGGGTTTTTATTAATTGATGATTTGGTCGCTAGTCGAGATCTTTCTCAACAACAGATTCAAGAAATAAAGGATTATTTAAATAGAAATGATGACATAAGGAAGAGAGTGATATCCTCAAAAGACAATTATTTTAATGTTGTAGTTATTCCTGATAAGAACATAGCAGATCGCGATGCGGTAGCAAAGATTGTTGAAACTGCAGATAGTTTATTAAATAATTATAGTGTTCATTTCGGCGGACCATCGTATTTAATTGGTGTAGTTGGTGATTTAGTCCGAGATGATGCGTTGTTTTTGATCCGTATTGGTTTACTTTTTATGGTAATTATACTTTTAGCAAGCCTTAGAACTTTTGCTGGAGTGATAATGGTTCTTTTAGTTATTATATTATCATTGGTAGGGATGATGGGCTCAATGGGCTGGATAAGAGGATTGTCGGGCTCTGATCGGTTTGCATTCTCAATAATGAATACATCGATGCCAATTATTTTAATGACCATAGCAAATTCAGACAGCGTTCATTTCCTGACAAAGTTCTTTAAAAAACTTAGGTTAAGTGGTGATAAAAAAATAGCCATTGAACAAAGTATAGACTCATTAATGTTACCTATATTTTTAACCAGTTTAACTACCGCAGTTGCTTTTCTTTCATTGATATTTGCGCCAATAGAATACATGACGGGTTATGGAGTTTCAATTGCAATAGGAATATGTTGGGCATGGATTCTATCAGTTACGTTGCTTCCTTCATTAATTATGTTGAAGGAATGGCCCTTGAATTCAATGGCTGTTATAAAACCTAGTTTTCTTGAAAAACTTGTAAAAAAAATCGGATTTAAAATTGTTAAAATACCTCGAACAATATTAATAAGTAGTTTGCTTATTGTTTCTGTAGGAGTGTATGGAATTAAACTAATTACAACTGAAGTAAATATGATTTCCTTTTTTTCTAAAGGAAATAAAGTAAGAAACAGTCTTGAGTTTCTTGATGATAAAATGCTTGGTTCAATGGATCTTGAATTTTTGATTAATGGAGATTTAAAAGATCCTGTACTATTAGAGCAAATTAGTCAATTACAAGATTACTTAGAAAAAAACCCCTATGTTTCTACTAGTGTTTCTATTGCAGATATTATCAAACAAATGCACCGGACAGTTATGGATGATAATCCTGATTTTGAAGTTATACCTAAGGATCAGAAAAAAGTAAACAATCTATATACAATGTATTCTATGTCTGGCGATCCAGAAGATCTCTCATCATTAGTTGATTACGAATATTCTAAAGCATTATTAACAGCAATTTTGAAAAATCATTCTACTGCACAAAGTGTAAAATTTGTAAATGAAATTGATGATTATGTTGAACAAAACTTTACGAAATACAATAATATTATTCCTACAGGACAACTTGTTGTATTAAAAGATATGGTTGATTTAGTAATCAAATCTTCAGTTATTAGTATTGTAGTATCAATAGTAGTTATATCATTAATTGCATCGTTCTTTTTTCGACATTTTGGTTGGGGATTCTTTGGAGTAATACCATTGTCTGCGGCAGTAATACTGAATTTTGGTTTTATGGGACTTTTAGGGATACATCTAAATCATGTAACGGCTTTATTATCATCTGTCATTATAGGTGTAGGAGTTGATTTTGCGATACATTATATCTCTCAGTATCGTCGATTGGCCAATCAAGAACTTGCAATATCAAAACGAACAACGAGTGTAATTGATGAAGTTGGTTACCCAATTGTGTTGGATGCATTATCGAATATGGCATTTGCCGCATTATTGTTTTCTGAATTTATTCCTTTGAAACATATGGGAGGGCTAATGGTTTTTGCTATGGTATCGACATCATTTGGAACATTAACAATATTGGCATGTACGCTCGAATTAATTAGTCATAAAAAAACATGGATGAATTCTTTATTGGGGAGATGAACTAAATGAAAAATATCTTTATAATATTCACTTCTATTTTATCAATTATATATGCTCAAAATGGTTTGGAAATAGCAACAATGGTTGATAATAGGGAAGTCCCTAAAGATATCATATCAAAGACAACGATGTTGTTAACAAATAGAAAGGGAAAAACAAGAAATTCAACAATCCTTTCAAAGTCATCTAATAACGGTTCCAAACAAATTTTATGGTTTTTGGCTCCATCAGATGATAAGGGTGTCGCCTTTTTAAAGATTGAACATGATAATAAATCTGATGAAATGCGTATGTGGCTACCTGCCTTTAAAAAAGTTCGAAGAATATCTTCATCAAAAAAAGGAGATTCATTTATGGGGTCTGATCTTAGCTATGAAGACATGACTAGTAGGTCTTTAGAAGAGAATAGATATAAGAGATTAGAAGATGAAACGTTAGATGGAAAAGATTGTTTTGTTTTAGAAGTATTGCCAAATGATGATATAAAATCAACATATTCAAAACACATTACATGGATTGATAAGGGATCATTAATTGCAGTCAAAGAAGAATCATATGATTTAGGTGGTGGGTTACGCAAAAAAAAGAAATTCTTTTTTGAGTTCATTTCTGGATATGATGTTATCAATAAAATATTTGTTGAAGATATTCAGAAAAATCATACCACTACTTTAATGATGGAAGATATAAAAGTTGACTCAGGATTGGATCAAAGTCTTTTTCAGGAAAAAAATTTAAAACGCTTGCCTCGCAATTAACTTTTTAAACCAATAATGATTCTAAAACGTTCATTATTTATTATGATTTGTCCATTTATATTTGGGCAGCTATCCATTAATGGTGCTATTAAACCAATGATCATGTTTAATATATCAGATCAAGACCAAATGAATTTACCTTTTAGATTTGCTCAGTTGCGAATGGGATACACTATAGGGGATTTTGATTTATTAATTAACTCTGCATTGGAACACAGATGGGGGGAGAATCAAAGCTCAAATTTTATATTAAGAGAAGCATATGCAACTTGGTTTCCTTCTTGGGGAGAGATAAAGTTTGGTAGACAGATTCATGCTTGGGGTGTGGCTGATGGTAATAATCCAACAGATAATTTAAATCCTTATGATTTTTATTATATGTTTATGCAAGGCGCTGATAGAAAAATAGGTTCTTTATCTTTATCTGTAATTTCTTATTGGAATAATTGGCAGTTAGAAGGTGTGATTATCCCAAGTCATGTCTCGAATAGATTACCATTTAACGAACCAGAATTCCCATTTCAAATTCCTATAGAACCAACTGAATATGAAGATAGAGACAATTCATTAGAGTATGGATTGCAGCTTAAGACAGTTATAGGAGAAACAGATATAGGAATATCTTATTTTGACGGATATGATCGTTCGTTTAGTCTTCTTGGGATTGATACATTTAATATTATACAAGTAAGTCCAAAATTTGGTTATCGTTCTACCTCTGTTATTGGATTGAATATGGTAACTTTTATAAAAGATTTTACTATACGTGTTGAATCAGCATTGTTTAACACTATCAACGATTATGAGGCTAAATGGTATAATTATTTAGATGCCAAGGCAGACTATGTACAATATGTAATTCAAGTTGAATATAGGATGAAGAATTCAAGTACTATAGGAGCTCAAATAATTGGCAATAATGTTCTTAAAGCATCAGGAAATACTTTGGATTTACCAAACATGTATATGACAACATTAAATACCAACAATTTTGTTCCTGGAATGGGAACTCCTTTTGCAATGATTTCAAATAAATCATTATTAGTTATTGGAAGCAATAGATTCTTTGATGATGATCTTGAACTTAATTATAATCTATTATTCAATTTGGAGAACCCCGGACAATTATTTGGATTAAGTCTTGAATATTTATTAAGTGACGATTGGTTTATTAATGTATCTGCAAGTTATTTTATTGGAAATGATGATCCCATAAATAGATTTGAACAATTAGAAGATTATTCAAATACACAGTTTCAGTTATCATATACTTTCTAAAAAATATTTACTATCAATATTTCCAATTAAATAGTTAAAATAAGTTGTGAAGAAAGCAATCGTACTACTTAGTGGGGGCCTAGATTCTACTACTGTTTTAGCTGCAGCAATAAACAAGGGATTTGATATTATAGCTTTATCATTCAATTATGGTCAACGTCATAATTATGAAATTCAATGCGCAAGAGAAATAGCCTCTTCCTATAATGTAATTAAGCATCAAATTGCAAATATAGATTTAGGAGCTATTGGTGGTTCTGCATTAACAGATGATATTGATGTTCCCAAAAATCGAGATACAGTTGAAATGGATTCAGAAATTCCTATTACTTACGTACCTGCAAGAAATACAATATTTTTATCATATGCATTAGCACTAGCGGAGGTGGAAAATACCTTTCATATTTTTATTGGTGTTAATGCGCTTGATTATAGCGGCTATCCTGATTGCAGACCAGAATATATAGAATCTTTTCAAAAAATGGCAAGATTAGCCACAAAATCTGGTGTAGAAGAGACAGAACAATTAATAATACATACTCCGTTAATTGATTTAAAAAAATCAGAAATAATTAAACTTGGGATTGAATTAGGAGTTGATTACTCTAAAACACATAGTTGCTATGATCCTTTAGGAAAAGACGAACCGTGCGGTAAATGTGACGCATGTATATTGCGAATTAAAGGATTCTTAGATGCAGGAGCTTCTGACCCGTTGAATTATCCAGATATTTAACAATGTCATATAAAATAAAAGAAACGTATTTAACCATTCAAGGAGAGGGCGCACATGCTGGACGTGTGGCCATCTTTTGTAGGTTTACTGGTTGCAATCTATGGAGTGGGCATGAGAAGGATCGACAAGAAGCTACTTGTAAATTTTGTGATACTGATTTTGTTGGAACAGATGGTTCTGGAGGTGGTACATTTAAAAATCATGAACAGTTATCAGATCATATTTTATCTTTTTGGAATTCCAGCGATAAACCTTTTATTGTTTTTACAGGAGGAGAACCTTTACTGCAATTGGATAAAAAGTTGATTGTATATCTTAAAAGTAAAGATGCTCAAATAGCTATAGAGACGAATGGAACAATAGATCCCCCTCAAGGAATTGATTGGATTTGCGTCAGCCCAAAAAAGGATACTGAATTATTAATAAAAAAAGGGAATGAATTAAAAATTGTTTATCCACAAGAAGATTTAGATCCAAGCATCTATTTAGACTTAGATTTCGATATATTTTCACTACAACCTATGGATGATTCAAATTATGATAATAACCTGAATAAAACTTTGGAGTACTGTACTGCCAACCCACATTGGAGATTAAGTCTTCAAATGCACAAGTATTTACAGATACCATAAACTAGATATGGACATATATAAAAAGTTCTCATTTGATTCTGCCCATTATTTGCCCAACTTACCAGATGATCATAAATGTAAGCGCATGCATGGTCATACGTTTAATTTGGAAATTCATATATCTGGCCCGATTGATCAAAAAATAGGATGGATAATGGATTTTGGGGATGTAAAAAAAGTTTGTGATCCTATTATAAATCAACTTGACCATATTGTATTAAATGATGTGCCGGGACTTGAAAATCCAACAAGTGAAAATTTAGCGGCATGGATATGGGAAAAAGTTCATCCTAAACTTCCACAATTGAAAAAAATAGTCGTAAGTGAAACTTGTAGTACAGGTTGTATTTATAAGGGGGATTAATTTTTTTTGCTTATTTATAATTTATTTACATATATAAAATAAATTACTGTACATGAAAAATATATTAATTGTAGATGACGAACCAGATATTCGAGAAATTTTACGGTATAATTTAGAAAAAGCTGGTTTTAATATTACCGAAGCATCAAGCGGAGATGATGCATTAAATAAATTATCAAAAGATCTTGATCTTGCTATTCTTGATATTATGATGCCAGGTAATGATGGATACGAAGTTTGTAAAAAAATTCGTGAACAAGGTAATACATTACCTATAATATTTTTAACTGCAATGGACCGTGAATTTGATGAAGTACGAGGCCTAGAAGTTGGTGGCGATGATTATGTTAAGAAACCATTTAGTCCCAAAATGTTGATTGCAAGGATAAATGCTATTTTACGTAGAGTCGATCAAATTAATTCTAAAGGAACTAGTATTAGCTTTGGAGATCTTGAGATCAACACCCTAACATATATTGCTAAATTAGAGGATAATGAATTGCATCTACCAAGAAAAGAATTTGAACTATTAGCTTATTTTATGAATCAACCTAATATTATTTTTACTCGTGAGGAGCTTCTATCACGTATATGGGAAGAAGATGTATTTGTTATTGATCGTACCATTGACGTGCATATTAATCGAATTAGATCCAAATTAGGTATATATAAAAATTGGATCGAAACGGTAAAAGGCGTTGGGTATCGTTTCCGTCCTAAAATTTAAAGAGATTACCATATAATGCTATGAGACGGATACAATATAGATTATTGGCCATAATTATCTTTATAGGTGTAATAGCCATGATTGCTCCTATTATATATACAAAGTCACTAGCTTTAAATCAGGCCAAAGATTCGATAGTTGAAAAACTTAGATCTCATTCCAAGACATTTATAGTTTATTCCAATAGTAGCGAAAAAGATACTTTTCAAAAAATGGCAGAAGAATATTCTATCGCTTCCAAACTTAGAGTGACTTTAATTGCAGCTGATGGCACGGTTATTGGCGAATCATCATTGCCAATGGATCAATTATTGCAAATGGATAATCATTTATCTAGACCAGAGGTTGTTGATGCAAAAGATGAAAACGAGGCTTATGCTTCAAGATATAGTAACACTTTAAAAACAGACTTTATTTATTTTGTTAAGCAGGTTGATCAAAATCAATTTGGATTCAAATACATTAGAATTGCACAGTCATTAAAATCAGTAGAAAATTTGGCAACTAAATATCGTGAATTTTATTATCTCATTATTACCATTATTATTTTTGTAATTATAATAGCATGGTTTGTTTTAAAAAGTTGGTTAACAGATCCAATTTCAGAGCTTACAAAAGCAGCTAGTGACATCAGTCAAGGAGATCTTAAAAGGAGAGTCGCTATAAGGACTGGAGTTATTGAAATTGATGAGCTAGCAGACAATATGAATAAAATGACAATTGCACTTGAAAGAGGATACATAGGAATTAAACGAATGGAGAAAGTGAGATCGGAGTTTCTTGGAAACGTTACGCATGAATTAAAAACACCTATTTCATCTATTTCGGGTTATATAGAAACTTTATTAGAGGGCGCTATAAATGATAAGACAGTGAATATTGGTTTTCTAGAAAGAGCACTTGAGAATGCCCATCGCTTAGAAGAATTAGTAACGGATCTAGTAGAAATATCAAGAATAGAAACAGGTGAGTTAAAAATGAATTTCGAGTATTTTAATATATTTGACATTCTAAAAAATCTCATAAAAGATGCTAAGCAGAGGAATACGAACAAAAAAATAAAAATTGATCTTGATCTTCCTGATAAAAAACTTTTTGTATATGGTGATAAAAGTCGATTAGATCAAGTTATATCTAATTTATTATCTAATTCTTTGCGATATACAGATGAGGGATATATTAAAGTGAAAGCAAATCGAAGAGATGATGAAATAGTATTTTCAATTATTGATACAGGAATAGGTATTACTCAAAAAGCTATAAAAAGAATTTTTGAAAGATTTTATAGAACAGATAAAGCAAGAGATAGACAAATAGGGGGTACAGGACTTGGGCTTTCAATAGCTAAGCATATTATTGAAGCTCATGGGTCTAAAGTTTATGTGGATACTGTGGAAGGGAAGGGCTCTACTTTTTCTTTTGGAGTTACAACAATAAATCCAGAAAAATAATTATAATAGATATTTTTTAAGACTGATATCCAATGGAATCAATAGGATTAATTACAGTGGTTGTAATATTTTTCAAATGACTCCCAATACGTTTTAAATAACGAGCGTATAATACTATAGCCGCAGATTCTGAACCAGATTCAATATTTAATTCACCAGAAATTATATTGTTAACAATACGGTCAGATGCAGTCGTAACCTGTTTCTTGAATCCTTTAATTAATTTGGAAGCAAGCTCAACATCTTCTGTCTTAATTGCATCTACCGTTTTGTCAAATCGTGATTTTACCACCTGTTCGATCTCATGCAATTCAGGATGTAAGATTTTAGTATTTAGTTTTTCAGGATAGTAAATGGCTAGATCAAGAATATTTTTAGAATAATCACCTATTCTTTCTATATCAATAACCATATTCATAAGAACCATAATACTAGAGATATCATTAATATTATTTTGTAAAGAAAAATGTGTTATGATTTTTCTTCTCACCTCTCGTTGATATTTATTTATTTCCTTATCTCTATTTTTCAATTGTTTTAATACAGATAAATTTTCTTGTTTTTTTGACTTTTTAACAGCTTTAACAAACATATTGTGTGAAAGGTCAAGCATCTCTAAAGATTGTTCCCACGCCTCAGATAACAAATCTTCTTTACGCCATACAGATAAGATTTCAGTAAATATTGACATAATCTAACTCCCTAAAAAAATGATAAATAATGGTAAACCAAAGAAAATAATTAATAAATAAATGATGGGTATAAATTTATTTCGCAACGAAATAAGCGAGACACGTTCAGCAAGTCTTATTGGTATATCTCTTAGCAATGGGTTGGCATATATAATCAAAATCCCAAAAATATTAAAAAATAGATGACTGAATGCAGCAACTAAAGCAGTTACATTAAGAGTTAATGAAGCTAATAATGCTGTTACTGTTGTCCCAATATTTGCACCAATAGTGAATGGATATATTTGTCTTAGCGTAAGTACTCCAGCACCAGCTAATGGTACAACAGTAGATGTAGTAATTGATGAGCTCTGAACTAAGATAGTCAATAATATCCCAAATAATATTGCTCGGATTGGTGTTGTAAATATATACTTGTCAAAAAAGTGTTCAACACGACTAAGAACCAAACTTCTAAGTAATTTAACAATCCCGTAAAGCATACCAAATGTTAATAAAACACTAATTAATATTAAAAAAGTAGTATTGTCGAAAGTAATTGCTTCTAATTGTTTTGCCCCCCATTTAATAGCTTTCTTAATTGGGCTATTAAACACTTCATCCGCACTTATAGTTCCAAAGAGGAGTATTCCGAGTCCAGTAGCTGCTTTTTCAAGAAACCCAAATGCTATTTCTAGTGGAAATAGAATTAATACGGATAGCATATTGAAAAAATCATGAACTGTTGAAGCTGAGAATGCTCTTTGAAATTCTTTATCACGATTTACATAACCAATTGAAATAATTGTATTCGTTACAGTTGTTCCAATATTTGCGCCCATAATCATTGGTATCGCACCAGATAAAGTCAATGCTCCTCCACTGACCATTCCAACGATAAGAGAAGTTGTTGTGGAAGAACTTTGAAATAGTGTGGTGGAAAGAATACCTATAAATAACGCAGTTAGGGGATTACTTGTTGTAGTCATTACAGTTTTTGCAAAATCACCACCCAGTAATTTGATACCCATTGATAATCCATTAATGCCCACCAAGAATAAATACAAGGCGCTAAACACGCCGATAATTTTTAGAATGATTTTATATTTTTCGTTTTCCAAAATTTTAAGATCTTGATTAAATATATCTTATCAAGTCATTTTAGATATTATCTATCTTGTAGGAACATGTAAAATAAACAAATTGTAAACAGATTAATGTAATAGGTAAGATAAATAATTTAAGAAACGGATTTATTCGTGTGCTTTTATTTTAAAAAGAAACTCATATTGTTCTTTTGTAAGATTATTAAATGTAACACCCTTTATCGTTATTTTGTATTCTTCAAGTTCTTTAAAATAACGTTTAGCTTTTACTTTCTTTTTATCAGTGTAATCCACTCTTTTCAACACGTAACGCATTGTATTCAATCGCGCAATCATCTTATTATCACTGTTGATTAATATCCAAGGTGCATGTTTTGTTGAAGTTTGTTCAAACATCTGTTCCTTATAGCGAGTGTATAAATGCCATTGTTCCAACGCTTTTAAATCATTATTAGTGACCTTCCAATATTTCAATTCACTGCTTTGTCTAAGGAAAAATCTATATTTTTGTGTTTCTTGGGAGACTGATAAATAAAATTTGAAAAGAATCAATCCTTCATCGATTAATTTTTTTTCCCAAGCATTAACTCTATTCATAAAATAATAATATTGGTTTTTAGAACAGTAACCCATCGTAGGTTGTATCACAGCACGTGAATACCAAGATCGATCAAAGAAGACTATTTCTCCTTCTTTGGGAAGGTGTTTTTTATAGGTATTTAACCAGTTTCCATGTTCTGTTTTTGTTGGCACACCTAATTCAACAACTCTTGTATTCCTGGGTATCATATGCTGAATAAATCTTTTGATAGTTGAACCTTTACCTGCAGCATCGCGACCCTCGAGTACAATTGCGATTTTCTTTTTTTCTTTAATCATCCATTCCTGCATTTTTAGCAGTTCAACTTGCAACCTGTATTTTTCTTTATTATACAGAGTTGATGGAATATTTTTGTATTCCGTATGGTTATATATTATAAGAGGATTTTTCATTAATTGTTCATTCTATTTGAAACTATAAAAAATAGGATTATCACCTGATATTAATGATATTGGTTCTTTATAAAAACCTAAATCATAGGATACAATATTTGATTCTTCAACCTTGAGAGTATTGCAAACAAAAATTATTTATGATTGCCAAGGACCAGTTATTGCTAGCGTTAATCCAGGCAATTGAATGTTTACAAATAGGATTGTGCCATCTGGTGAGAAAACAGATCCTGCAAATTCTTTACTATTTAAAGCATTTTTAGCCAATTTATAAATATCACCATCTGGTTTAATGCCAAGTAAAAAGTCCGTCCCTTTACCATCTTCGCATATAATCATGTCCCCCCATGGTGCAACTGTGATATTATCACACATATCCATAATTTCACTATCAACTGGTTCTACAAGAAGTTCTAACTTTCCAGGTTCATCATTTTCGTTACTTTTTCCTTCATATTGGCTTGGTGTGTAAACATATATTTGCCCTAGTTTCTTTCCCCCTCCACTTGTGCATGTAAAATAGATTTTCCCCTTATCGAACCACATTCCTTCTCCACGGGCAAAAATTGCAGCCCCATTTTTTGAACCGCGAAATCGTAAGTCATTTTCTGGACTTTCTACATCATCAAGTGTTACCCATTCAATATCATATGACTTTTTTAATTGAATGTTCGTTTCACCCCAATTTCTAGTATCCATTGAATGCTCTGATTTAAAACATAGCGCTTGTAAAACGCCGCCTTTATGAAATTTTCCATTCATATTTGGTATAAAACGATAAATAAGACCATTCCCTTCATCTTCAGTTTGATAGGCGATGCCAGTTCGTGGATCTATGGCAACAGCTTCATGAGAAAACCGACCCATGCTTTTTAAGGGAACTGGTTTTGTAAGTTTAGGCATCTCTGATGCTAGTACTTCAAAATTATAGCCATGATTCTTTTGCCAGTCTTCACCAACTTGTGTTTCAGTTTCCTCACAACTTATCCAACTTCGCCATGGAGTTGGTCCTCCAGAGCAGTTAATTATAGTTCCTGCTAAGCTTAGAAACTGTCGAACAACTTTTTTTCGGATAGGATCATAGATTATTGTTGTTGTACCTCCTTGACCAGGTATGCCATTATTGCCAATATCATAGATTAATCTTTCATCAACTTTATTCAATAGTTCTAGGTTAGGGCCAAATGGACCCCCCAATAAGTGAGATTCACCACCGAGTTCATGATTTCGGATTATTATTATGTTACCATTAGATCCATTAAATACAGCCATTCCATCATGAGCAGCTGGCACAAGAAGACCATCATCCATCTTTTCATTATATTGGGAGAAAACACTATAAGAAAAGCCTTTAGGTAAATCTAAAATCCCATTGGGATCTTTTATTAAAGGGCCGTATCCTTTCTCGTATTTCTGATCAAGTAGATGATTAATCGTAGATGTATTTGCTAAAGCTCGTCCAAATCCTGAAAATGCAAGTGAAAAAGCTCCGAACTGTTTTATAAAATGGCGTCTATCAACCATCTATATCAATTTCTTAGTGGTTTACCTTTTTTTAACATAAACCGTATGCGGTCTTGCGATAATTTTTCACCTGCAAGTGAAACAAAAGCTTCCCGTTCGATATCTAGCATATACTGTTCGTCTACAGATTTTGTCAAGCCAGCCTTTTCACCGCCAGTTAGCACATAAGCTAATTTATTTGCAATTAATTCATCATGCCCAGAGATTTTCCCTTGCGCTTTCAATCCTTTTACTACAGTAGCTATAGCTGTTCTTCCACCTGCCCCAGGAAGTTTTAAATCATCACGATATTTTGGTGGTTTATATCCATCAATTAATTCAAGAGCTTTTTGTTTTGCAGCCCAAATCCGATGATCATTATTTAATATTATTGTATCTGATTTTAATAGATATCCTAAATGTTTTGCTTCTTCAGCGCTTGTAGCTACCTTAGCAAATCCAACTGTTTCAAATGCCTTTTGAACTACTTGAAAGGCATTCATCCTGCCACTACTATTTGAATTTTCCATTAAGTTTAATAAGATGCGTAAGTTTCCACCTGCTCCAGGTATTAGCCCAACTCCTACTTCTACTGCGCCAATATAAAGCTCTCCAAGAGCTACGCGATGAGATGCGGGCGCGACTAATTCAAATCCCCCACCTAATGTAAGATGGAAGGGAGCTGCAACAATTGGAGACTCAAAAAAGCGCATTCTTTGAGTTACATCTTGTAGAATTTTTGTTCTAGCTCCAATAGTTTCATAATCATTGCTTTCACAATATTGGATTATTCCATTCAAATTTGCACCTGCACAAAAATTGATTCCCTGATGCCCAACCACCATTGCCTTAAACTTACCTGCTTCAACTAAATCCAACCCATCTACAAGAGTTTGAATCATAGATCCATCTATTGGGTTCAATGTCGATTGTAAGATAGAATGAAACTCACAGCATAATACTCCGTCCCCTATATCTACCAAACTTGCACTCCAGCCTCTTTTAACAAGACTTCCTTTAGATTTTTCTACAATTATATTGAGAGATTTTTCTTTGCCTTTTGATGGTTGCATTGATTTACTATTAAAATCAAAAAATATTTTTGTGCCATTGTCAAAATTATGGAAAGATTTTTGTCCACTGTCTATCATGTCAATTACCCATTGAGGAACAGACTTGCCATCTGCAACCATGCGCTCAACAGAACTTTCTACTCCAATAGCATCCCATGCTTCAAAAGGTCCCAATTCCCATCCATAACCCCACTTCATTGCATTATCAACATTAACAATATCATCACTTATTTCAGGGATACGATTCGCAGCATAAATAAGCGAGTCTGATGTTATTTCCCAAAAATATTTCCCTGCTTTATCGCCACTTGTTGCTAATGCCTTTAATCGTCCACCAACACTTTGGCGATCTTTTGCTAGACGAAAGCCATCAAACCTTACTCGTTTTTGAGGACCATATTCACCTGTTTTAAGGTCAGCTGAAAGTATTCCATCATCTGTTTTTTTATAGAAACCAGCTTTAGTTTTTTGTCCTAATTTTCCAGCATCAATAAGTGTTTGAAGGATTTCTGGCGCTTTAAGAATATCTCGAGCTTCATCATTTGGTAAATTATTATAGCTTGTTGCTGATACATTCGCATGTACATCTAACCCTACTACATCAGTAGTACGAAATACTCCACTTTTTGGGCGACCAACAATTGTTCCTGTTAGTTTATCAACTTCTTCACATGTTAATCCCATTTTAATAGCTAATCTTATTGCATTATTTCCGCCATGAACGCCAATGCGGTTTCCAATAAAATTCGGGGTATCCTTTGCATGAACAATTCCTTTTCCTAAAACATCTTCTCCAAATATTGCCATATCATTATAAATATCATCTGATGTATCAGGCCCTTTTACTAATTCTAATAATCTCATATATCTAGGAGGATTAAAAAAGTGTGTAATTAGAAATCTACTTTTCACATCATCAGACATGACTTGTGTTAAATCACCTAATGGAATGCCAGATGTATTAGAACTAATAATTGCGGTATTTTTTATATAATCTGCAATATTATTATATACTTTATGTTTTATATCAAGATTTTCAGCAACCGCTTCAACAACCCAATCTGCATCCTTAATCTTATCAAGATGTTCATCGTAGTTGCATGCTTCAATTAGTGATGCATTTTTTGGTTTATATAAAGGAGAAGGTTTTAATGTCGTTAGTATCCCAACTCCTTTTTCAGCCAGTTCTTGCGATATATCAAATAAACAGGATGGGATACCTGCATTTGCAAGGTGACCTGCAATTTGCGCTCCCATTGTACCTGCTCCCAATACGGCAACTTTTTCAATTTTATTTTTCATATTATCCTCAGATTATTAACGCTTAATTATTGTAGCAATTCCTTGGCCGCTTCCAATGCACATAGTAGCAAGTCCAATATTTGTATTCTGCTGTTCCATTACATTTAAGAGTGTTGTAATAATTCGAGCACCAGAACAGCCAAGAGGGTGTCCTAATGCGATTGCTCCTCCATTTAAATTGATTTTATTTTCATCCCATCCACCTTTGCGTATTACATATAAGGCTTGGGCTGCAAATGCTTCATTTAATTCAATCGTTTCAACATCATCCATCTTCAATCCTGCCTTTTTTAATACTTTTTCAACCGCAGGAAGAGGACCCATGCCCATACGGTCCCAGTGAACACCAGAGACAGCTCGTGATACAAATTCTGCTCGAGTTTTAAGCCCATGTTCAGAAGCAAAGGGTTCGCTTGCAATAAGTAGAGCAGACGCACCTACAGAAATAGGGCTACTTGTAGCAGCAGTTATAGATCCATTCTCAACAAATGCAGGGTTTAAACTTTTAATCTTTTCTACATCAGGATCCCTTGGTCCATCATCTTTGTCCACAGTACATTCGCCGTATTTATCAATAGGTACTATTTCATTTTCAAATTTACCTTTTTCAATTGCCTCTAAAGCTTTTTTGTGTGAATTAATAGCAAACTCTTCTTGATCATCTCTTGATATATTTAAATCATTTGCCAAATTTTCTGCAGTTTCTCCCATTCCTATGTAGAATTCTTGCTCAGCGAGCTCTGGATGGAAATCAGGAGCAAAGCCACCCATTGGAACAGAAAACATATCTTCAACTCCAGCAGCGATACCCAAATCAATATCTCCACTTTCAATAGCTGTGCTCACTTGATGCGCTGCATCCATTGATGATCCACAAAACCTATTAACTACTTTGCCAGTGGATTCTATAGGCATACCTGCGAGAACCCCAACAGATTTGCCAATAATATGGCCCTGAGGACCTTCAGGATACGCGCACCCTACAATTACATCTTCTACCATTTCAGATTTTACAGAATTATTTCTATCTAATAATCCTTTTACTACTTGACCTGCAAGATCATCAGGTCGAATACCAATCATTGGGCCATTCTTTAAACCAATGGGTGATCGCACTGCATCAATTATAACTGATTTACTCATTTTTTACTCCTAGTATGGATAAGCGTTTTTAGAATATGCGTATTCCGCAACTTTTGTTTTTAATCCAAGTGTATTTGTTGCCAAATACATTCTATCTCTAAATGAATTTAGCTTTTCATGAATAACAGGGTTCAAGTCTCCATTATAGATAGCCTTTAGAGCTTTTTCTGCATCTGGAATCATTCTTTGACTCATTTCAGCAACAAATATTTTTGCTATATACTCAACACATTTGTCTTTTGATGATATAGCAAGCATTTTCTTGGCTCGAAGAATTGTGCTTTCAGCAACATAAATATCCATAAATATATTGGCCAATATATCTGCTATTTGCTGTTGATGCTTTAAGTCTTGTGCAAATTCACACAATCCTTCATCCAGCAAGAAAAGGGCTAGTCTTTTTGCAGTTTCTACTACATTGCTTTCTGGTAAGAGTGTATCATTTTTATCTTCTAATTCACCATTACTCATAAACTTTTCAATATCTCTAATAGATTGTTGAATAGGAAGTTCTTCCATAAGAGATTTTTTCATGATATATCCAGTGATAATCTGGCGATTTATTTCATTTGTGCCTTCCCAGATGCGATCGATTCGGGAATCACGATATAGCCTTGCCATGTTGTATTCTTCTATGAATCCATAGCCACCCATCATTTGTAATCCGCTATCAATGACCCTGCCATTCATTTCACTACAATACACCTTGGCCATGGAGGTTTCAATAGCATATTTTTCCATTGCCTCCCCCATCATGATATAATAGTTGGGATCTGTCTTATCAAGATCATCAACTGCATCCTGGATCATGCCGACTGTTCTGTAGGTCATACAATCAGCAGAAAATGTCCCAACTATCATATCGGCAACTTTTCCGATAGTAGTATCAAATTGTGAAATTGGCTTACCAAATTGACGTCTTTCCATAATATATTCAATAGAGGCACTTGTAGTTAACTTTAAACCGCCGAGCAATGAGGCAGCCATCTTAAAACGGCCCATATTCAATACATTAAAGGCGATGTGGTGACCTTTGCCAACTTCGTAAAGGAGGTTTTCAACAGGAATTTTAGCATCTTGAAAGATCAAAGGAGTTGTTGATGATCCTCTCATTCCCATTTTATCATATTCAGGTCCTTGCGTAAATCCAGGAGTATCTCTTTCCACGATAAAAGCAGTAAATTTTTCTCCATCTACTTTAGCAAATACTGTATAAACATCCGCCCAACCCCCATTGGTAATAAATACCTTTTCACCATTTAATATATAGTGTTTTCCATCATCAGAAAGTACAGCAGTTGTTTTTGCGGAGAGAGCATCTGATCCTGCTGATGGCTCAGTTAAACCGTAAGCACCAATAGATGTACCATCTGTCAATCTTGGTAAATACTTTTCTTTTTGCGCAGGAGTGCCAAACCATACAATTGGTAATGATCCGATACCTAAATTTGTGGACCAGGTAACAACAAAAGATGAGCATTCAGAATAAGAGGAGGATTCGGCAACTATTGCTCCTGTTATTTTATCTAATTCCATACCGCCATATTCTTCAGGGACTTCAACACCCATAAGGCCTAATTCTCCTGCTTTTTTAAGAAGAGAGAAAGTTAGTTCTTTATCCTTTTTTTCCAGTTGATCTTTAACTGGAGCAATCGCTTCTTTACAAAAACCTTTAACCATTGACTCAATTTCTTTGTGTTCATCGGTAAAGTCCTCGCGTGAAAAAATTGTTGACTCGTTAATAGGTGTGGTTAAGAAACTTCCTCCAGTAATTTTGTTTAAAGTATCTTGTTCCATTTATTTAACTCCTTTAATAATTATTTTTTCTTTAATAGACCCGCAAGAATGAAATCCCCTAGAGTATTAAAATATTCTCTAGCACTGACACCGTGACCATCGAATAGTGTGAACCAATTAATTGTTTCAATATTCATCATAATTGATAAAGCTGCGATCCTTGTATTTACATTTTTGAATTCCCCAGTATTTTTTCCATTAGAAATAATTGATTCAATTACTTCTAAGAAGGAAGCATATACTTTTTGCAGTTTATTATGAAAGTCATCATCTTTTTGAGCCATAGACCAAAACTCTGTCAAAGCTTTAAATGGCTGAGGGTCTTTTTCATATTCATCAATAAAATAATTCAACAATTTTTTTAATTGGAGGGATGCTTTCTGATCTTTTTCAATAATTTTTGTGACCATATCGCTGTAGCGCATAACCCAGTAGTTTACAAGATCTAGATAAAGATCTTTTTTACTTTTATAATACCAATAAATCGCACCTTTGCTCATGTTTGAAGATTTTACCACATCATCCATGCGGCTATTTTCATACCCATTTTGAGTAATCACTTCCATAGCAGCATCCAAAATCTGGTTTTTTCTTAAATCTTGTTTTATAGTGTTCATAAAATAAACCGACTGGTCGGTCTATTTTAAATGATGTTCATTGTTTTCGCAAGAAAATTTATTATGCCTTAATCTAAACAATGGATTACATTTAAATATATCATAGGGTATGCTTAATTATGATTCGAATAATTAAAACAATTGTTACATTATTATTAATATTGCCAGTTAAATTTTATCAAATACTATTATCACCTTTATTTCCTCAATCTTGTAGATTTGAACCAACCTGTTCAAATTATTTTATCCAAGCATTAAAAGTTTATGGTCCAATATATGGTTTTTGGTTAGCTATAGTACGTATTAGTAAGTGTCATCCATGGGGTGGATATGGATATGATCCTGTCCCTGATAAAGAATAGCAACGATCATTTATAATTACGATTGTTGATAAAACAACAAGCAAAATGTATTTTCTATAGTGCGCTTTAATCATATTTTATTAATGATTCTTATATCTTGTTCAAAACCTCCAATGCCAGTCCCTGAAACCCCAACAAAAATTTCTCACCCAACATTGAATATATCATCTCCACTTTCAGAAGGAGTTATCAATCAGTATGATGTATGGCAATTTTTGAAGCAGAAACCTTTGGAGACTGAAGTGTTTGATTTATTAGGTTTGCCAGATTCCGTATGGATTTCAGATAATGAGAAATACAAAATATTATATTATTATGTTGAATTTCTTGATGATTATAATTCTGTTGAAATAAATATAAATACATCGAAGGTAAATGGTTTTGAATGGGATTAACATAATAAATAAAAGATGAAAATTGATTTAACAGGAAGGACTGCTTTAGTATGCGGAAGTACCCAGGGTATTGGTAAAGAGTCTGCTATCCAATTGGCAAAAAGTGGTGCAAGAGTAATTCTTGCAGCTCGTAATGAAGATAAGCTTCAGAAGATTAAACTAGAATTGGATAGCATTAATCAACAAAATAATGATTTTATATGTGCAGATTTTGATAATAATAAATTATTATATAATGAAGTGAAAGAGTATGTATCTGATAAAAAAACTATTCATATATTGGTTAATAATTCAGGAGGGCCATCGCCAGGTTCAGTTATCGATTCAAATTCCAAGCAGTTTAATGAGGCTTTTAATAGGCATTTAATTAATAATCATAATCTTTCAAAACTATTAATTCCTGGTATGAAATCTGATTCTTTTGGAAGAATAATAAATATTATATCTATTTCTGTTAAGCAGCCAATTCCAGATCTTGGCGTGTCCAATACTATACGTGGAGCAGTAGCTAGTTGGGCAAAAACCTTATCTTATGAAGTTGCTTCTTACGGAATTACAGTTAATAATATTTTACCGGGATTTACAAATACTGAAAGATTAAAATCTCTAATTAAAGACATTGCAGAAAAGCATAACCGTTCAGTAAATGAAGTTGCTAAAGAGATGGAGAGCTCTGTTCCATCTAATAGATTTGCAGAGCCTTCTGAGACTGCAGCTGCAGTCACTTTTTTAGCATCAGATCAAGCTAGTTATATCAATGGAATTAATCTTCCGGTTGATGGGGGAAGAACGCAATCACTTTGAAAAATATTAGATAATAAATATGGTAAAGAAATTCAAAAATCTAATTTTTTTTTCATATTAATAGTATTCTGAGTTGAACAAGCTACTAGCATATAGTAAACTTTAACCCTAAATGGCTCCCTATTCATATAAATTAGCACCATCAGTTTTATCTGCTGATTTTGGTGATCTGCGTGGTGCTATGGATATTTGCCATAAGGGTGGCGCTCATTGGGTTCATATTGATGTAATGGATAATCAATTTGTCCCAAACCTTACTATTGGCCCTCCTGTAGTTAAATCATTAAGAGGTCACACCGATAAATTTTTAGATGTTCATATGATGGTTGTTAATCCTGAAAAGCTTGTAGAGCCTTTTGCGAGAGCTGGCGCAGATGGAATTACATTCCATATAGAAGCTACAGATAATCCAAATGATGTAATTGATCTCATTAGATCTACAGGGAAGCAAGTGGGGATATCATTAAAACCTGGTACTAGTTTAGATTCTATAGAACCTTACCTTGATAAGGTAGATTTGGTCTTAATTATGAGCGTGGAACCAGGATTTGGCGGTCAAGGATATTTACCAGAGTCATCAGATAAGATCAAAGAATTAAAATCGCGATTAAATGAAATGTGTCTTGATAGAGTAATTATTGAAGTTGATGGTGGAGTAAAATTAAATAATATGAAAGAAATTGTTGATGCTGGCGCAAATGTATTAGTCGCTGGATCAGCGGTGTTTGGTGAAAAAGATCCAGTTCAAACAATTAAGGATTTTTATGCCCTCATATAAAGATATAAGTTCTTTTTCTTCTTGGTCTAAAGAAGATAAAGATTTATTTACTGTTGCTGTTATTAAAGGTCTAATAATGGATACAGTACGTAACGCAAACTCTGGACATACTGGCGGACCAATGTCCTCTGCTGATTTTACATATATTTTATTTTCAAAATATTTGAATTTTGACCCAGATGATGATAAGTGGTTTAATAGAGATCGATTTGTATTATCAGCAGGGCATGAGTCAGCTTTGCTTTATACTTTGTTAACTCTTGTTGGATGGATGAATATTGATGATTTACAAAATTTCAGACAAATTCATAGTACAACTCCTGGTCATCCCGAAGTAGGAATTAAAGGAGTTGAAGCAACTACAGGGCCACTTGGCCAAGGAGTTGCTATGGGCATTGGTATGGCGGTAGCAGAGTCAAAACTACGCAATATTTTTTTTAATGATTCTGATGCTAATCCACAATCCATCGATCATTTTAATTATGTTTTAGCCAGTGATGGAGATTTGCAAGAACCTATAGCTACTGGTTCGGCTGCTCTAGCCGGGCACTGGGGGCTATCAAAAGTGATTTTATTTTATGATTCAAACGAAGCACAAATATCTGGCAATGTTTCTCGATCAGATTCAGCAAATTATGAAACAATTTTTGAAGGATACGGTTGGCATGTTCAAACAATTAATGGGCATGACCATAAACAAATTTGTTCGGCAATTGAGAAAGCTCAAGTTGTGAATAAGCCAAGTATAATTATTGGTAAAACAATTATGGCATACGGTGCAGTTGATATGGAAGGTGACTATGAAACACATGGTGCGCCTTTACCTCAAGATGAGATAGATGCAGCTAAAGAAAAGATAGGTTTGCCTAATGAGAAATTTTATTTACCTGTTGATATCATCAATCATTTTCAATCTAGGTTTTCATTATTAAGGAATAATGTATCAAGTTGGAATAAACAGATTATTGAATTAAAGAAAAATGATGATAAAGGATTATTATGGAATCTCTGTGTTGGGGGTGAATTGCCAAAACTAAATCTCCCAATATTCGAAGAAAAAACTATTCTAGCTACTCGAAAAGCCTTTGGGAAAACTTTAGATATTTTTTCTGAACAACTTCCAAATCTTGTAGGTGGATCAGCAGATTTAGAACCTTCAAATTACACGGGAAATTTTGCTGCTAAATATGGGGATTATCAAAAAGACAATAGAGATGGAAGAAATTTTGCGTTTGGTGTTCGAGAATTTCCAATGGCAGCTATTTTAAATGGTATTGATTTACATG
>CAYTYA010000022.1:22503-26182 GCA_964442015.1 uncultured bacterium | reverse complement strand
AAATTATGACATTCAAAGCATCGAGTTTTCAATGAGCGAAATAGATTTAATCCTTTTCTTTCAGATTTAGATAGAGCCAAATGATTCCCACGACTATATTGATCAAATCGTGTATTATTGGCAGTTATAGTTCTTTCAAATGCTGCAATTGCAAAAGTAACATTTTCAAAAGTAACAGATTTTGTTATATCATTACTTCCAAAAGCCACATTAAATAACTGTACATATTCGGGTATATTTTGTAACTCTTTTATAAGCTCATCTTTATCTTGAGCCATCTCTTGTATATCTTGTATTGGGAAACCAGCTTGATGCTCGAGATCATCAGCTCTACCATCCCAGTATTGTTTATGATTATATCCAGAATTCCATATAGTTGGAGAACTTCTACGGAGAACGGCCCCTCCTATTCTACTTTGACCAATACCTGAACCACCGTGTCCCATTGATAATGCTCTATTATCTGTAAACCCAAGATCAGGATGATGACAATGAGCACAAGAAATATTATTATCTCCAGATAATAACGGATCAAAGTATAGTAATTTTCCTAATTTTTCTTTTTTTGGAGTTTTGGGATTATTTTCTCGGATTGGCATTAAAGGGAATCCCCTATTCAAATTAGCAGATGAAGAAATTGTACCAAAAAATTCATTTATAAATGCATGCTGTGAAGGGTTGTTATAATTACCCCCCATGTCTTTATCTAATGAAGATATTGGTACTATTAAAAGAAGGAGATAAATACAAACCACAAATAAAAAAATATTTACTATTTTTTTCATCAGGATGTATCCAATCTAATATATTGTCTTAAAAAAATCGTTTTCTCATGCTTAGAGGATTATTGATAAAATAAATAATGAAAATTAAGATCTATTTATTTTGATCTCTTCTATCTTTACCTTCCCTTCTATCTGCTCCCGTTCTTTTATCAGTATTTGTTTCCTGCTTATCTTTTCTTCTATGATCATTTCTTCTATCATTATTTGCTCTTTTTTCTTGCATTGTATTACCCTTTTTTATTTTTAATCATTGTTTCATATGTATTAAGTATATCTATTACGCTTCAGATATCTGCTGTCCATTTGAACCAAAATTTGATATGGACATAACGGCTGTAAATATTCGATTAATAATTGTTAATCTCTTATTCTCATTATCCTCTTCAATAAGCTCTTGTTTTATCTTAATAGGTAGATTAATAAACTCAATAAAATCAAATGATTTGTTTTTATTTATATGACGTTCCATATCTTCATTCACTCCTAGTTTTAGAATAATATGCAAATATTGATCACGTATTTTATCTAATAGATCTTCATTAATATCATAGTGATCTTTTAAATATGAAACAGTTCCAACCCATAAATTATCGTTTTCTTGAACTTTATTTTTAATTTGGAAGCACTGTTGTCCTTCAACAATAATATCAAATTCACCAGATGGATATTCTTTAATAACATTTATTATTTTCACTGAGCATCCAAAGCTTTTTAATCCATCTTGATCCTGAAGAACAATACCAAATGGTTCTCCTGAATTAATACTATTTTTAATCATTCTTTTATATCGAGGTTCAAAAATATGTAAAGGTATTTTTTCCTTTGGTAGTGCAACTATATTTAATGGGAAGAGTGGAATATCCTTCATCAGTATTTTATAATGCTCTTCATGTATGATTTGTTAATTACTCAAATTTAGATAAATAACTCAATAATTATCTATAAAGTCTACAATTAGTTGACCTAACTCTGGTCCCTTATCTTCTTGTAAAAAATGACCTGCTCCAATAATAGTCTTGTGAGGCATTCCCTTGCAACCAGGAATAAGTTTATGAAAAAGTTTATCTCCTCCTTTAGTTATAGGATCCGAATCACTAAAAGCGGTTAAAAACGGTTTTTTCCAATGTGTTAATTTTTTCCAAGCTTTGCGGTTAGGTTCTGAAGATGGATCATCTGGTTTTGTTGGTACTAACACAGGAAACTGTCGTGCACCAGCTTTATAATTTTCATCAGGGAAGGGTGCATCGTAGGCTAATTGTACTTCTTGACTTATCCCATTTACGCAACTTGATTTAATGATCTTGCCAACATTAAACACTGGGGTATTCTGTGAATAATTCTGCCAATTTATAAATGCTTCAGGTACTCTATAATCACCAGTTGGTAAAGAAGTGTTTGAGGCAATAATTCGTTTAAATCGATATTCTTTTTCTGCAACTATCCTTAAACCAATTAACCCACCCCAATCCTGACAAAATAAAGTAATATTCATTAAATCTAAATTTTCTATGAAAGATGTAATCCATTCTACATGTTTTTCATAAGTATAATCATCTAGTTTTACTGGCTTATCAGATTTTCCAAATCCAACAAGATCAGGTACAACTACTCGATAGCCAGATTCTGATATAATAGGTATCATTTTTCTATATAAATACGACCATGTTGGCTCACCATGAATTAATAATACAACTTCCTTATTAGATAGTCCCTCATCCACATAGTGTATTCTAATATTTTCATGTTGGATGTAATTGGGCTTAAATGGATAATCCAATAAATTTTCAAATCTTTCTTCAGGTGTACGCAAAGTTTTCATTTTAATAATAGCATTTTTCTCATATTGTAATAATTCTCACATTCTAATTTTATAAAATATACACCTGAAGAATAATTGGATGCATCCCATTGAATACTATGCTTTCCCACTGATAAATTATCATTTATTAAAGTTGTTATTTCACTCCCTAAAATATCATACACCTTGATGTTTATAAATTGATCTATAGGTATAGAAAAGTCAATCCTGGTTATTGCATTAAATGGATTAGGATAATTCGTTGATAAATGATATGAATTTGAAATAGAAGAATAATGATTAATGGATAACGGATTGGTATTAACATACAGATCATATTTATTTATATCTGTTTGTCCTGTTCCATATATAACCTCATTACCCATTTCAAAATCTGCAAAATATTCATCTGAATCCAGCATCCCTTCATTTACAAGATACTGAACAAAATTATGAACTGCTAATAGTCCACTATACTGGGGTTCAACTGATAAAAAAGCTATATATGTCCACGTATCCCAATTGGCCCTGTACACATTATATTCAAAACCATCAAAATTAACAGATGCAATCAAACTTCCAGCCGGGTTGATAATGTTATTGTCCATCCAAATCATCACCTCGGTTGTTATTCCTGTTTGAGAAGACAAAGAGTCAGTTGTTACCCAAAATTCAAAAGCCAAATTATAAGATCCATTCGCATTGATACTTAAATCATAATCCACATATATTTCATCAATATTATTAATCTTGATAGGTAGTTGTTGTGTAGTTGAGCTACTACTCCATGGCTTCTTTCCATATATTACTTCAGGGTATGATTTAACATCATTATTTTCATTTGGCCAATCCCAACTCCAACCAAAATGAATATTATCTCCACTTCCCGTACGATAAATACATTGAATAAAATCATCAATATTTCCCTGCCCCCAAACATTGTTCTCTACAATATATTCTCCAAATGAAAACTGTGACCACTCATTACAATTAAATGTCGTATCCTGTGCAATCAAAAGATTAATAAAAATTATAATGTAGAAATTTTTCATTCGACTTCTTTAGATGAAATATATTTTGGAAAAAACTGGGGGGT
>CAYTYA010000022.1:0-22403 GCA_964442015.1 uncultured bacterium | reverse complement strand
GTAGGGCCTGAACCAAAAATTCTATTATATCTGTCAACCATTTTTAATAAATATAACTTTACAATTCATAAATAACTTTTGAATAATTTTTATCTAACAAAATAAAAGTAAATTCAATTAATAAATAGTATTGATAAATGTCAGTTAAGATATTAACAAATATTCCTGGACCAAGGTCGTTAGAATTAGCTAGTCGAAGATCAAATAGTGTAGCTCAAGGACATGGAACAGTTTGTAATATTTATATATCAAAAGGTGAAGGTTCCCTTTTAACCGATGTCGATAATAATATTTTCATTGATTTTGCAGGAGGGATAGGAACCATAAATATTGGACATTCTCATCCAAAAGTAATAAATGCAATAAACAATCAAGTTAAGAATTATCTACACACTTGTTTCACTGTAGCTCCCTATGAAAGCTATATTAAACTTGCTGAAAAATTATCTAGTCTTGCCCCAATAAATAACCCATGCAAAGCTGCATTTTTTAATTCTGGAGCAGAAGCTGTCGAAAATGCTGTTAAAATTGCAAGATCCTATACAAACA
Source organism: uncultured bacterium (assembly GCA_964442015.1). GTDB lineage: Bacteria > Fidelibacterota > Marinisomatia > Marinisomatales > TCS55. The sequence continues at coordinate 21,854 of CAYTYA010000022.1, read as the reverse complement.
GAAAAGGTGTTTTAGTATTTAGCCATGCGTATCATGGAAGAACATTAATGACTATGTCAATGACATATAAAGAAGATCCATATAAGAAAGGATTTGGTCCATTTGCACCAGAAGTATACACATTACCTTATCCAAATAATGAAAATGAATTAAATTTTAATAATACTGATTTTGATCCTAAAAATATTGCTTGTGTTGTTATTGAGCCAGTCCTTGGAGAAGGTGGATTTATTCCCGCTTCTAAATCTAAAATGATAGAACTAAAAGAATACTGTTTAGAAAATCAAATTTTGTTTATTTCGGATGAAGTACAAACTGGATTTGGTAGAACAGGGTCATTATTTGCAATTGAACAATTTGGTATCGAACCAGATATGATTACCATAGCAAAGTCTATTGCAGGAGGACTTCCTTTAAGTGGCGTTATTGGAAAAAGTGAAATCATTGATTCTGTTCATATAGGTGGAATTGGAGGAACATATAGCGGTAATCCAGTATCCTGTGAAGCCGCATTAGCAGTACTTGAAATTATGGAAGAAGAACAATTGCCAAAAAATGCTAATATAATTGGGGAAACGCTTCAATCAAGAATTAATAGTATTATACCCGAATGCCCTTGGATAAAAGAAATCAGAGGAATGGGTGCAATGATAGGAATTGAAATTATTAATGATAAAACTGGTGAGCCTGATAAAGAACGAACGAATAAAATACATCAGAAAGCTCTTGAAAACGGATTAATAATGATTACAGCAGGAACATTTGGTAATGTGATACGAACACTAATGCCATTAACTATTGATAAAGACACGCTTCATGAAGGTATAGATATATTAGTTAATGCTATTAAAAACCATTGAGATATTATTTAGTTACATTAAAATTGTCTACAATTGAATAATGAATTATGCAATCACCTCGTCCTTTATTATTCCTACCAATCGTTACTTTTATATTATTTACCAACCAAGTATATGAATATCCTAATCCTGAAGCCTCTTTAACATAATCTAAACCATATTTTCTTATATAGATTTCTTTTATCTCATCTACATTTTCATAATTATTTAAAGAAATTAATTTTAAATCATATAGTTCATCCTTTACATATTTCATATTTAAAGCAAAGGGTTCTTTAGTGCCATTAATGAAATACCAGTACGTAGGCTCAACATAACTAAATGCTGGATACCTATACCAGGTTAATTTCCCAATATCTATATTATAGTTTCTCTTTTCTTTAACGTCAACATAGTGATCACCAAAATTAAAATTGAGAAACACTCCTTCTTTTGCGATTGCATTATAATTAACATGATTTTTACCAACAATTGGTACAATAAACGATATAATTATTATATAGAGGAATGTATACTGTTTAATTATTTGCATAGTATTTAGAAATTCTAGCAGTACCAGATTCATTAAGATAATAAACCCATTTACCATATTTTGATGAAATTCCATACTCATTTATTTCTTTATACAATCCTTCCATTTTTTGTTGCCCATTTGAATACCATTTTTTAATGGGTCCATTTAGTTTTCCATTACGGTATGTCTTTAATTCTTGTTTATTACCATTTAAATACCAGTATATCCATGTACCTTCTTTTTTATCATAAAAATAAAAACCTTCTTTCCATAATTGACCAGAATCATGCCAACCTTTCCAAAGCCCATCTCTATAACCATTCTTATAATAACCTTCATATTCTTTTTCTCCATTATCATACCAGGATATCCAAGGACCATTTATTTCCCCTCTATTACAATTTGTTTCTAATATAATATTTCCATCATTGTTAATATCAATTATCCTGCCAGTATAAGGTTTTGTATCCAAAGGTATATAATAAATACCATCTTTTATTATTAGATTATTAATTTGAACTTCATGCTGCCCAAGAATAAAACTTATTATTAAAAAATAAATTAAAGTGAAATAATACATGCGGTTTATTTGGCGACCCATCTTTCACTCTGTTCTGCCCAATTTATTTCATGAAAAGTATTATCATTTGACATATCAGAAACAAAGCGAGTTAGCATTACTCCTGTTTTACGATTTAATACCATCATAGCATTAGAGCTACCATAAGTGCCAACATATTCATAATCATTTTCAAGATTAACATTTGTTTGACCCATAAATAAAAAAGCAGCAACAATTAATGAAGCTCCCGTTATCATGCCCATAATATATTCTTTCATTTATATCTCCTTTATTTTGATGATTTTAACTGTTTATTATTTTGATACCATTTTTTTACACATTTGAATAAATGCCAGTTATCTATTCCTTTTGTACTAAAATATTCTTGTTTAAATATATTGTAGAAGTCAGCACTAATAAAATATTCCCAATCTTTGAGAACAATTGTATTTAAATCTTTTGTAGCAATCTTTATGGCTTCAGCCCATATATCAATAAAGATACATCGATGTGAATTTTCAATCATTTCAGACCATTCCATTTTATTTAAATCAATTAATATTTTATATTTAGCTTTGTATAATAATTCACTCATATTAATTGGTAGTATAATATCTTTATTAAAAACTTTTTCTAACCAAGAGATAATTTTATCAAATCCCATTTCAGCAAACCCCTCAACAACAAAATTTTTTGGCAGATTATCAATAAAATAATCTGGGGGATTAGGATTGCGTATTATTTTACTTTGGGAATTAATATAGCTTGGCTCGTCCGGATCAAGCCATTTAGAATTAAAAATAGTTTTATCTTCAACAAAAAGAATAAAATGATCATTCATTAACTTCATGTACCTATTAATACTTATTTATAATCATAATTTCGTGGAATCATCTTTAAAGGAAAAAGAAAATAATTAGATATTTTATTAATGGAATTGTAAAATGTTTTTTGATATTTCAAATTTCATGAAATGTAATCATATAGCTGTATATAAATTCATTAGTTTAAATTGTTATGCAAATAAAAGATATACCAAATAATTTTCCTAAAAAAAGACGTAAAATACTTGGCCCAATAGCAAGATTTTTATTAAAAAGAGAAAAATGGAATATTATTGGTAAAATACCAAATATTAATAGAATGATATTAATTGGTGCACCTCACACTGCATATAGAGATGCTTGGTTTGGTCTACTTGCAATCCTTTCGCTTGATATAAAAGTAAAGTTTTTTGGTGCAAAGTGGATCTTTTCACGCTTACCAAGTCCCATACATTTTTCCAAGAATTTAGATAGACAAGGAATACCATGGCCATTTGGATGGCTTCAAAAGTATCTTTTATTGCGATTAGGTGGAATACCTGTTTTCAGAGAAGAGAATAAAGGTTTAATAGAATCGGTATCTGAAGTTCTAGAAGGGTTAAGTAGCTTTATATTATGTTTAGCCCCAGAAGGTGGAATAGAACACGTAGATACGCTCAGAAGTGGATATTATTATATATCAAAAAAACTGGATATACCTTGTGTGCCTATTGAAATTGATTATAAAAATAGATGCTTTAAAATACATAAACCGAGAAAAGTATTAGATACTTTTGAAAAAGATTCTTTAGAGGTACAAAAGATATTTAATGGAGTAGTTGGTTATAAAAGGACCTTTAAAGCTTAATTATAATTAATTCTATTCCAACATATGAATAGAACAAAAATAATTATTTTTCAATTAATAATACTATTCCCAATTGATGGATATTCACAATATATATTAATTAAAGACAGGGATACCCATTCCCCTTTACCAGGTGTAAACATCTATTCAAATCATTATGGAACAACTACGGATTCTAGTGGCAAATGTAATCTTTCAAAATTTAATACTAGTGATGAAATAGTTATATCTCATATTGGTTATGAAGTAATTAAAATCAAAAAGTTGAAAGTTGATAATCCTATACTTCTATCTAGATCTAATGTACCTATAGGTAGAGTAAGTGTTGTCAGTTTTAAATCAAAAAAAGAGAGAAGAAGATATAACAAGCTAGAACGTGATGTTATTCGTGTTTATCCATATGCAGTTTTAGTTAGCAAGCTTCTTATTGAATATTCAACTGTAATGGATAGTGTAAAGGAATTATCCTATTTTAAAAGAAGAAAAGAAAAGAAAAGAATTTTCACTTTAATCGAAAATAAATTAATTAATAAGTATGGTAAAAAAGTAAAAAGACTTTCAAGAAACCAAGGGCGCATTTTAATAAAACTCATTGATAGGGAAACAAAATACACTTCCCATCAAATTATAAAAGATTTTAGAGGTTTTTTCGTAGCAGGTTTTTGGCAGATTACTGCTGTATTATTTGGTCATAACTTAAAATCAGAATATAATTCTGATATAGGAGAGGACAAATTAATTGAACATATTATTACTAATAAAATCAAAAACTAATTAGGTTAAGGACTTTGAAATCTATCGATAGCTACTCGTTCACAAATTCCTCTACTCATATCAACCATTTTATCTTTTATTTCTTCAAAGGAATAATTAATTACTAAGCTCCCATCTTCATAAAATATTTCTTCAAAAGGCACACCTAGCCAAACATCATATGTAGAATTAGGATCTTTGTATTCTAAAAAATGTGAGTTTGCTATTCGATAAATTATAATTCGTAAGTATCCAGTGAATTTCTCACCTGTAATATCAGGATCTACAGTCCATGCCTCCCAATCAAGTTGTAAAGCATAATTGATTCCAGGGTAAAATACTTCATCAATACATTTTCCTGAATAAGCGTAACTAATTTCTACAGGTAATAGCTCATCCATGACTAACATAATAGCATAATTAATATCATCGATCTGTCTATCAGAAAAGTGCAACGCAATTGGATCTTCAGGGGCATTTATACATACGATTTTATTAAAACCTCTGAATAATAAAGTATCATTTAGTTGATACTTCTGAGCAAGTAATACAAAACTGGATAAAAATAAGATGAATATGATTCTCATAATATTTAATCCATTGTTAATTCATCTTCCAGAGGAATTGAATTAATAGATGATACTCTTTTATTGGATTCATATTCTCTAATCAATAAAGCAAAAAGAATATTCCCAATAATATATAGACCTGCCGTAATCAAAAATATTTCATAGTATTGAAAATCTAATAGTCGTAACCATTCAAATACTTTTGCACTAATAAACCAGGAGGCACTCCAAAGACTTGAACTTAACGCACTAATAAGTTCTTGATTTCTTTTTCCAACATAATTCATTAATAATTCATTAGATGCAGGATGAGCCATATGCATAAGAGGCTGCCTAAATATATAAGCTATAAGTGCAACAATTAATGCAAAGGAATAAGTAACATATAATTCCATTAACGCCATTACTACTAAACAACATATGGATAACGCTTGTACTACAACTATCGTCAACCAATAACCATATTTCTTTCTTATAGATGGAACCAATAATGAAAAAGTAAAAACAAGAAATGCAGTTATGCTACCAAGAATACTGAATTCACTTGATGATAAATTAAAAACGGAGTTAAAAAAAAGATTTACATATGGTATTGTAAGACCCGCTCCAATAGATATCATTATCAATGGAGATAAAGCTTTAATAATGATTTTCCAATCATAGTTTTTATATAGAGAAATAATGTTTGCATCTTTATCACTACTATCATGCTCTTTTTCAGTAATACTAAGTGCAAAAAATATTGATGAAACACCAAAAAATGTAATTATCCAGAGTATACTACGTTCATTAAAATATAGAATCCATTTACCTAATGAAAAATTATTTACCCAATCTAAGCTACTAATAATAATACCAGAAAATATCGTTGCTAAAGACCAAGTCGAGGCACTTAAAGATAATGCTTCCGTGCTATTGTCTGATGAAGTATTTCGAATGATAAATGGCAATGAACATACTCTCATGAGCATCATTCCAATTCCCCATAATAAAAAAGACAATTTGATTAAAGGGACAATCTCTCTATAAACTGATTCTATTATTAATGCGCTAGTTAAGGGAACGATCAATGCAGCTAAAATAAAAAATGGTTTTAACTTTTTTCCCCGTATATATATACCCAAAGGTAATGCAAACGCTAAAGCGCCTATAAATCTGAGTGAATTGAAAGATGCTATTTCAGGATCACTAAAGCCCTGTTTCCTAAGGAAAATATTTAGAACTAAAATAAATGCAACATGAATTAAACTAAGAGTGAATTCCAACATGATCAACATGTGAATCATTCTTGGAAGATTCCAATAACTACGAATTAGATTACGTAGCATAATGAGAAATTTGTATAACTAGGATTTTATTAATTTGGAGCCACAATCACTACAAAACTTGGCATTGTGTTCAATATCTTCTTTATTACAAATAACACATTTAATCTGTTTTATCTTTTTTGCAGCAAAAGTGATTTCTGATGTTACAATTCCCGTTGGAACTGCTATAAGTCCATATCCCATAATCATAACGACAGCAGCAATTGCCTGTCCCAAGTTTGTAGTGGGAGAAATGTCTCCATATCCAACCGTAGTTAAAGTAACAATTGCCCAATAGATACCTCTTGGAATACTATCGAAACCACCAGCCTCTCCTTCAACCAAATACATTATTGATCCTAAAATGATTACAATATTCATTACCGCAAATATAAAGACAAAAATTTTCCTTCGACTAGCAATCATGGCTTTTTTCAGAAAATCCGCTTCCCCCATAAACTGAACAAGTTTCAAAACTCGAAAAATTCGTAAAACTCTTAAAACTCTTATTATAGAAAACACCTGAGTACCTGGAAAGAGAAGACTTATGTATGTAGGAAGAATTGCAAGTAAATCAATGATTCCAAAAAAACTAAAAATATAACTAAGTGGTCTTCGAATAGAATAAATACGAAGCAAATATTCAATGGTAAACAATATAGTAAATATCCATTCAGCAATGATAAACAGGGCACCATATCTTAAATGATAATCATCAACGCTATCTAACATAACTGTTATGATACTTAATACAATTGTAATAATTAATAATAGATCAAATATTCTTCCAGCTTTTGTATCAGTGCCAAAAATAATTATTTTAATCTTTTCACGTATAGGATTCATCTTTTTTTAAGTACTAATTATATATTTTGTTTTTCTATACCAACTTGGTTTTATTTGAATTTTTTGATTGATTCTTTCTCGTATTAATAAGAGATCATTATTATCAGGTACCCAATTATTATACAGGTTATTTGTAATAAAAATTTCTTCAGGAAATTTTCTATCCTCTGATGGTGAAAAGCCTCTGCTTTTCATTTCAGAAATTAAATCTAAATATCTTTTATGTAAGTATTTACCTTTATTATAGAAAAAATAAACATGACCTTTATTAAGAGTATATTTTTTTGGAACCTTTGATTCATTATAACCACTATTGCTAATTAATGTTCTGCGTAAAGAACCTGCAACCATAAATATTTCTCTATATTCTGCAATCAAATGCTGGTCCGTTAGTTCACTAGGAGGAACTAGATTAATCCTTGTCATAATTTGATTTTATGTGTGAAGAAATATATATACTAAAAAAAAGAATCTTCCAATTATTAATTTGGATGTTGATTTAATAGTTCTGTAAAAAATTGCTGCTCGCTATTATTTAAAACAGATCTATTCCGATACTTTTTCAAAATATTCTTTTCTTCTTTACTTAGATTTTTGTTTATTAAATGCTCAAAAAGTTGATTGTCATTAGAAAACCCGTGGTTAATAAGTAAAGATTCACGAACTATACGATAGTTTTCAACATCAACTATCTTTTGATAATGATCTTCCAACATATTATTTAATTTTTCAGCTTCTTCCTCATTGCTAATTATAACACTGTATTCTTCTTCATTACTATCATCGTATGTGCTGAGTGATAATTGCATAAAATTGAATTCATTGGGATAATCTAATGTTTCAATAATATTCTGTATTTTATCAATATACTGTAGAGTAAGATTTTTTTCATTCAAAATGATGTCATTATAAGTTCCAGATATATTCTTTTGTTGATATTCTCTTATATCACCATCCTGAGCACGAATACTCTGGACGTTTAAAATAAGAATTGTACAGAATAAAGTTGTATTTCTTAAATGCTGCATATATGCTATAATACGAATATTAAATGAAATATTCAGCAACCAAAATTTTTGAAAATAAGAATAACATAAATTATAAGATTTATAATTAAGATAATTATTTTCATCAGCAATTCATTCTTTCATTGTAGCTATACAAATTCTATTTTTAATAATTGATCTATATGGAAAATCACATTCTTTTACAAAATGATTCGCAAGTATTCTTATCCTTATTAAGTTATAATTATGAAACTTCAAAATAAAACAATATTAAAAGTGTTAAATAATGCTCTTGAGTTAGAATTAGCAGGGGTTGTGAAATACACGCATTATGCATTCATGGTGCAAGGCCCATATAGATTAACTGTTGTTAAATGGCTAAGAGATCAAGCACAAGAGTCCTTAATGCATGCTGAAACAGTTGGTGAACACATTACTAGCCTTGGTGAGCATCCATCACTAAAGATTAGTGACCTATTGGAAACACATAAACATTCGACTGAGGATATACTAAATGAATGTCTAGAACATGAGAGAGATGCAGTAAAAGCTTATTATAAGTTACTAAAACATGTGGAAGGAAAATCTATAATGCTGGAAGAGTTCGCTAGAAATCAGATTGCAACCGAAGAAATGCATGAAGCAGAAATTAAAAAAATGTTAAGGGATAATTTTTAATCTTTCAATCCTCTTTAATTAACATATCATACAATTCAAGAACATCACCAATAGAAAAATTTTCTAGATATCCATAGCCACGTAATATTCCTTCTATTTCCATAGATAGGCCTGATTGATAGTAATCAACTAGATAATCTAATCTTTTTACAGATTCAGTAATAGTTCTGTACTCCCCGATTCGAATTGCAGCATTTTTGATTGGAATGAGTTCATAATTATCATTAGTCATGAGCGCATTGAAGAATTCTTTATATGCTGCCTCACCATTACCCTCTTCTTCTCCTATCATAACATGTAACTGATGATGATAATCACTGAGAAATTTAAAAGCATCCGATTTACTCTGAAGCAATAGTCGCTCATCTGATTGATTTGTATTTATACAGGATGATATCAGAATCATCATACTAATAATTAAAAGATCTCTTATATACATAATTATACCCAATAAATATTTACGGTTTTAATAATTCACTATTATGATACAGCATATATTTTGAAGTTTCATAAAACCCCTGCAATAATCTACTATATTCCATTGTCAAGTTAGGGTGATGATCTTTCACATCTTTGGGGGATCGTGATGAAAATAGATCATACAAATTTATATTTGTACCATCATGATACATTGTTAAATAGTACTGCTTTCCAATTATACCTATTACAGGATATGCGCGATCTTTGCCAACGATTAGTGCATAGCTATTTTGATTGTCTTTCAATGACATTAGATCATGCCCTAACGTTTGGTTGTGATAACTAATCCCTGCAAAACCAGCTATAGTAGGCATTAAATCAGGAAGCATTGAGACGTTATTACGAATAACACCTTTTTCTTTCAATCTATTTCCATAAATAATTAAAGGAACATGGTAAGATCTTAATAAAAGTTCATAGTCTGAAAGTGGCATGTGCTCTGACCAAGGATCAGATGTTCCATGATCGCCAAATAGAAAGAAAATTGTGTTATCATAATAATTGGAGTTTTTTGCATATGAAAAATACTCTCCTACTGCATGATCAAGTAATCTCATTGCATTATATTGATCTACTGAATTAAAACCTGCTGGTGTAACCTGTTCCTTCGAAAGATTTTTAATTTGAAATCCTTTAACATTTTTTGGTATGGAATATGGTCTGTGGTTTGTTGCTGTTTGAATAATAGCAAAAAAGGGTTTCTTTTTATCAAGATTTTCAAATATTTGATGTGATTCTTTAAAAAGGTCATGATCGGACACACCCCAAACATCCAATCGTGGACTGTTTAAATCATCTAGTTCAGTAATAGTTAAATCATGAATATTAAGTTGTAAAAATCCACGAATGTTTGCCCATCCTGCACTACCACCCATTATATAATGTTTTTCATAATCTATAAAATCATTTATGATAGAATACTGTCTATTTATCCTCGGATTTCGTGATGATGTTTTTATTCTTGCAACATCTGGAATGCCAGTAACCATTGTAAATACAGATCGAGCAGTACCGATAAATGGCACATAAAAACGATTAAATAAAATCCCATCTTTAATGATTCGATCAAGATTTGGAGTCGCATCTAAAGGATTACCAAGGGCAGTTAATCTATTTGCGCCTACTGATTCTAAAAATATAATTACAATATTTGGTTGCTCATTAAAAGAAGTAGTATTTGAAAAAGAACGACCATAATTCATATCTATGGAATCTGCATTATTAATTGAAAAATAATTAGAAAGTTGAGGGTAATATTTCTGAGTTTTATCCAGATTATAATCATCCTTCTCAAAACGTCTAGTGTCATTATAGTACAATAAGGGATTTAAGCTAAGGGCAGAAATAAATGGGTTATTTGAAAAGAATGCATCACTCCATCGTAATGGGTATTGTTTAAATGTGCCCCATAAACTAAACAATATAATAAAGACGCTAATACAGGTTAATAATATCTTTTTGCGTAATAATAGAATTTTTCTATTTGTTGATAATATAGAATATGATAATTCAAAAAGAAGTTTAAATCCAATAAAGAGAAGCGTTAAAAAGAATAGTATTAATATGACAGGATAACTTTCCCATATCATTTGTAAAGATATTTCAGGGTTTTCTAAAAATCTTAGAACACTAACATCTACCCTCCTTCCAAGATATGAATAGTGACCATAATCAACAGAATAAAATAAAAGTAAGATTGGAATAACAATATAATTATAGAGTTTTGATAATTGTTTCATTAAAACAGAATTGGAAATATTTGCATATGGAAATAATGATAAAATCATATGGGGAAAACATAATAAAACAGCTAAACGAAGATCAAATTTTATCCCAATAAAGAATGCTTTTAACAGCATAAGGATTGTATAATTTTCAGATGAAGAATTAAAAAATAAAAAAAAGAATATTCTGAATGTTATTAGTAATAAAAGAAATATTAGAATATTTATAAAAATAAAATTTATTCTTCGCGACTGATAAAACATGCTATTTGGACGGATCATCAAACAATAAATAATAAGCCAAATATTCTTTTTTGAAAAAGTAATTATTCAAGGTAGGTTTGAAAAGCTTATGAGACAATATATCTTATTTAATAATAATATAAATAATGCCAATGGATTTGGCATGGGGTATCTTATTTAAAAACTAAGATAAGTAAAAAAGTTCAAACCCCTAAGCCTTAAGTGACTTGGGGGTTTTTTTTTAATGGATAAAAGTTAATGTGTGGAATTTTTTCATATAAAGGTAATAGATATAATTGGTCAGATCTTACTGAAGCATTTGATTTAATTAATTATCGTGGCCCGGATAATAGCCATTATAATAAAGTCGATACAGAAATCTTATTTGGTTTTCATCGTTTAGCTATTATGGGTATAAGTAATTCTGGTAACCAACCAATGGAGCACCCTGATGATAGCTCCCTAACTCTAATATGCAATGGTGAAATTTATAATTATTTAGATCTTGCAAATAAATACGGGTTTAATTTAAAAACAGGATCAGATTCGGAAATCATATTGCAGATGTATAAAAAGGTGGGTATTGAAAAAACTGTAAATGAACTGGATGGAGTTTTTATGTTTGTTTTATACGATGCACATAAGAACACATTAATTGCATCTAGAGATCCGATGGGAGTTAGGCCAGGGTTTTTAGGTAATAAGAAAAATGAAATATTTATCTCTTCAGAAGCAAAACCGTTGATGGATTTTTGTGATAAGATCGCTCCTTTTCCACCCGGTACTTGGTGGAGTTCAAAAAATATTAATCAATATAATAGATATTTCTATTATCAAGCAGATAGAATAGATGAATTCGATGAGGATATTATATGTGATAAAATAAATAGTTTATTAACTAATGCAGTAAAAAAGAGACTAATGTCTGAAAGAGAGATAGGATGTTTATTATCTGGAGGTCTTGATTCTAGCTTAATTACAAGTTTAGTATCAAAATACCAACAAAGTGGACAGCTAAATACCTTTTCAATCGGCATGAAAGGAAGTATAGATTTAGAATATTCACAAATAGTTGCCAATTATCTTAATACAAAGCATCATCAAATTGAGATTTCTGAAAATGAATTTTTAGATGCCATAGAAACCGTTATCTATAATATTGAATCCTATGACACGACAACAGTAAGAGCAAGTGTGGGAAATTATTTAGTGTCTAAATACATTAAAGAAAATTCAGATTGTAAAGTAATATTTAATGGAGATGGAAGCGACGAAGTTTGCTGCGGATACGTCTATCTTAAAAATGCACCATCTTCAAATGATCTGCAGCTTGAAAGTGAGCGTTTGATAAAAGAAATATTTTATTTTGATGTTCTACGATCGGATCGAAGTATAAGCTGTAATGGGTTAGAAGCTCGAACTCCTTTTTTAGATAAATCATTTGTTAAATATTATTTATCTATACCAGCTGAATTAAAACAATTTGATGGTATTGATCGATTAGAAAAGCATTTATTAAGAAAAGCTTTTCATAATCATAATGTTCTACCGAATGAAGTTCTTTGGCGAAGGAAATGCGCTTTTTCTGATGGTGTAAGTTCTCAAAAAAAATCTTGGCACAAAATTATTCAATATCATGTTGATGATATAATTACAGATCAAGAATTTCTAGAACAAAAGAATAACTATCAACATTGTCCTCCACAGATGAAAGAAAGTTATTACTATCGTAAAGTTTTTGATTCCTTTTTTATAAATCAAAATAACTTGATACCACACTACTGGATGCCAAAGTGGGCTTCCACTACAGATCCATCTGCAAGAGAATTAGAAGGATATTCAGAATAATTAATTTTTTATTTTTATTATAAAAAACATTAATAATTAATAAATAAATTCATAGAATGTTACACAAACAAATAATCATATAAGATTTACAGTTATGAAAAATAATAATAATGAAAAATTAGGAGTACTAATTCCTGGCATGGGCGCTGTAGCTAGTACATTTATTTGTGGAGTGATAGCATGCAATAAAGGATTGGCTAAACCTATTGGAAGCATGAGCCAAATGGGCTCTATTCGATTAGGGAAAAGAACTGAAGATCGATCTCCAATAATAAAAGATTTTGCACCTCTAGCTAATTTAAACAATTTAGTTTTTGGTGGATGGGATATTGCTAATGAAAATGTTTATGAAATCAGTATTCGATCTGAGGTTTTAGATAAAGATCTATTAAATGAACTTAGATCAGATCTCGAAGCAATAAATGTATATAAAGCTGTTTTTGATAAAAAATTTGTGCGGAGGTTATCTGGAGATTGGATAAAGACTGGAAAAAACAAAATGGACTTTGCTAAACAAGTAATGGATGACATAAAAGATTTTAATGAAAAATCAGGAGCAACCTCTAATGTAATGATATGGTGTGGGAGTACAGAAATATATTTAGAGCCTTCTGATGTTCATTCTAGTATATCAAAGTTTGAAGAAGGTTTGGAGAATAATCATCCTGACATATCTCCAAGTATGATTTATGCCTATGCAGCAATAAAACTAGGGATACCTTATGCAAATGGTGCTCCAAATTTATCAGCTGACATACCAGCGCTAATAGAACTTTCCCAAGAAACTAACTGCCCTATTTCTGGAAAAGATTTTAAAACTGGTCAAACGCTAATGAAAACAATTCTAGCTCCAGGTCTAAAAGCTAGACAACTAGGAATAAACGGATGGTTTTCAACAAATATACTTGGAAATAGGGATGGAGAAGTTCTTGATGATCCGGATGCATTTAAAACCAAAGAAGAAAGCAAATTAAGTGTTTTAGATACAATACTAGAACCTGATAAAAATCCTGATTTATATAGTGATTTATATCATAAAGTGAGAATTAATTATTATCCCCCAAGAGGTGATGATAAAGAAGGTTGGGATAATATTGATATTTTTGGTTGGTTAGGATATCCAATGCAAATAAAAGTTGATTTCTTATGCAGGGATAGCATTCTAGCGGCACCAATTGTTCTTGATTTAGTACTATTTCTTGATCTGGCAAAAAGATCTAAAATGAGTGGTATCCAAGAATGGTTATCTTTTTATTTTAAAAGTCCGATGTGCTTACCAACTTTATATCCTGAACATGATCTGTTTGTTCAGCTTGCTAAGCTTAAAAATACCTTACGCCATATTATGGGTGAAGACCTTATTACTCATCTAGGCTTGGACTATTATAAAAGTTAATTAATTGAAACTCGTTATCATCGCTGCAGGTAGAGGGTCAAGAATATCATCTATATCAAAAGGTTTACCAAAAATATTAATAGAAGTATTTAATAAAACTTTACTAGAACATCTCATACAAAACTGTATAACTATAGGAATTTCAGATATAGTTATAGTTACAGGCCATAATTCTGATATAATACATGATTTTATATCAAATAATAAATTCGATATAAATATTGAGTTAGCATATAATGATGATTGGGATTTGCCCAATGGAATTAGCGTATTAGCATCAAAAAATAATATCCCTCAGAATCATGATTTTATGATTTCTATGAGTGATCACTTTTATAATGATGATTTACTATTAAAAATAAAGAATAGTGATTTAACAAATATAACAGTAAATGTAGGTGCCGATTATAAAACTGATGCTATACATGATCCAGATGATGCCATGAAATTAATAATCGATAGAAATTCTAATTCAATCAGTCAAATGTCAAAAGATTTAATAAAATATAATGCAGTAGATTGTGGAATATTTAAGTGTAAATATGAATTTTTCTCTATTTTACAGGAAGCCAAAGATAGTGGAAAATATTCATTATCTGATGCGTGCAACATATTAATAAATCATCAAGATCTTGGAGGTGTAGATATTGAGGATAGCATATGGATTGATATTGATACACCGGAAGCATTGGATTATATAAATAAGAATCGAAAATTATTTGAATAAATAAAATATTAGGTTCTGATAATTGAATATATACTATTACGCAAATCAAGTATATCAATATGGTCATATAAAACCAGTTTTTACTCAGACTGGCGGTACATTTGTTGTAAATAAATTCAATCGATTTCTAAGGTTCAAATTTTACATGGCAAATTCTGCCAACAATTCAACAGAAAACAGATCATTAAATACTCCTAATGTGATAATTAGAGATATTAGAAAAAAACTAGATCTAAATGGCGTTATTGTATCATGTTCCAATACAACTATAAATAATAATCAGGATATATCTATTTCAATATTTATTGGTCATGGTGCTGGAGATAAAAAATATGGAGGCTCAGCACATGATTTAGAAACATATGATTATCATTTTATTTCTGGTGAAAAGCATTTACATAAAATAAGAGATGTCGGAATTAATATTCCTGATGAAAAACTAATTAAAATAGGATATCCAAAATTTGATGAATACTTAAATATTAATAAAGATCAATATTTAAAATATTTGGATATAAAAGATAAAACGAGAAAAAATATATTGTACGCACCTACTTGGAAGTGGGGTGATGGAACACTTAGAAAGTTTGGTAAGAAATTTTGTAAAGAAATTAGTAGAGAGCATAATCTTATAATTAGACCGCATTTTGAAGATAGGGGCTACATTATTAGATTAAAATTATGGGCAAAATTAAATGGGTTAAAACATGTATACTTCTCAAATCCTGCACAAATTATTAAAAACAATACAATGAATGACTTTGCAATATCTGATCTTATGATCAGTGATACTTCCTCAATTAATTATGAATATTTAATAACACGTAAACCAATCATAATTATAGATAACGATTATGATCAACTTCATAATATGCCTACTGATCTAAACATATTAGATATTGTGCAAACCTATCAGAGTAATAAGAATGATATTTGCTCAATGATAAATTATGAACTTAGTAATAACACATTTGATCAATATAATAAGATGTTACATAACTGCTTTTACTTTAA
The DNA here is from genome assembly GCA_964442015.1 of uncultured bacterium. Taxonomy (GTDB): domain Bacteria; phylum Fidelibacterota; class Marinisomatia; order Marinisomatales; family TCS55. The sequence continues at coordinate 5,655 of CAYTYA010000022.1, read as the reverse complement.
TGATGGAAAAAGCGCTAATCGAGCAGCAGATTTTATAAAATCACTTGAAATATGAATCAATTAGATAATCCATATGCATCAGCACTGGATGGACTAATTATAAAAGATCCAGTTATCGCTTTCTTTAATTTTTGCAAAGAAAGAGAAAATATCCGTATCAAGAGAAATAACGGGGATGAATTTCCCTGGTCAAATGATCCTATCTTTCAACAAGGTAGGTTTTTAAATGTTTTTCGTGAAGATGACCGTGGCAGTAAAGCAATACTGCAGTTTGCCAAAAATTTAGAAAACGATTTACCTGCATTAATTCATGCTTTATTTTTTTCTAGATGGTGTAATAGACAAGAAACACTTAATCAATTAACATCATCAATACTATCTCAACAAAATGAATTAATAAATACTTTACATAATCTTGACCCTTGGTGCAATACAACCGCTTATCCTGTTGAAAACGTTCAGTGGAATGGAAAAGAATATAATCGAATAGATACCGCCACTATTCTTTTTGAAAGAATTAAAGAACCGTTGACAAATATTATTACTGAAGCAAATGGTGATGTAATTGCTGCAACAAAATTGGTAAATAATCAATTTCAAATGAAAAATGATTTTCCAATTTTTATGGCCGTAATCGATATTGCTTGGTTTAGACCAGATATAATCGATCCAAGTAGTCATGTTCCAACAGGAATTGGAGCAGTAGCTTATCTAGATAGACTTCAAAAACATTTTGATCTAGATAATCATCAACAAACGTGCGATCGCATGATTAAAATACAAAAAGAATATTGGCCCGAGGCAAAACGAAAGTTTCAACCAATTGATATTGAATATCTTTCATGTGAATGTAGGAAATATTATAGCTATGTTAATGGAACAAAACTATTTGAAGGAAAAAACGTATTTAATCCTAAATCATAAAACAATTATTATAACATTTGTTTAATTTGAATATAATAGCCAGAAGTTTCTAATCTTACTGTGACTGGATAATCTTCTCTATTCCTCCAAAACCAACCATGATACCCATCAAATTCTGCTTTTAACTCTCCACTATCTGAAGAAACCATTCTCCCTTTTTTATAGCTCACAAAATGCTCAGTCCCTTTATATCCATCACCATGTAAATTATAATTTAATCCACCCTTTGTTGTTTCCCATTCGTATTGAACTAAAGATTCCCTTATCATCTCCAATTTAATTTCAATTGCTTGCCCAGGTTCTAATGTGTGCTCTACAACATCATTATTAACCATAGTTTCTTCTTTATGATAAATATCAGTTGAAGATGCAGTTATTTCTTGAGCTGGTTTATGTTGAGATTCTTCCAAAAGACTCATTTTTATTTCGCCCATTTCCTTCAAACCCAATATTCTACCCATACCTGTTGGGTCGGAACCATATTCAGCTGGCAACACCACAACAACTATTAATATGAATGCCACAGCAATAGCAACAACTGTGGCTTTTAAAAGTTGTGTAGATGTAGGTAAATCTTTTTCAGATGGTTGTTGCGAATTAAACATCATTTTGTCCTTTTAAGAATTAAAGTATCCTAATAGTTGATGCCCAGTGAGCATAAATCCAAGGACCATTAATATAATATTTGTTGAATATGCGTAAGTAATAAAACTAGGATGCTTACGCCAGTAACTAATAAATATTAAAATAGCTGATAACGCCAATAACTGACCAATTTCTACTCCAATATTGAAAGCTATTAAGTTTGTTAACAAACCATTCGAATCCATATCAAATTCAATAATTTTTGTTGCTAAACCAAAACCGTGAAATAATCCAAAAATTAATGTAGTTATTTTTGTATTTGGCTGAATTCCAAACCATTGTTGATATGCACCTAGATTATCTAATGCCTTATACACAACAGATAATCCAATTATTGCATCAATTATATAAGCATTAATATTAATGTCAGCGAAAACACCAAAAATCAGCGTGGATGAATGACCAATTGCAAATAGACTAACATATAAACCAATATCTCTTAAACGGTAAAGAAAAAAGATAACCCCAACAAGAAACAGAATATGATCGTACCCTGTTACCATATGCTTTGCACCTAAATACATAAATGGTACAAAATTAATTCCACTAATTTGTTGAATGTACCCTTGATCACCTGTAGCAACACCATGAGCAAATAGTGAGATATGAATTAATACAAAGACTAAAAGGTTTTTCATTTTATACTATAAGTAATCATTCAAATTGAGAAGGGTCCAAACGTATTAAAGATATAGCACCACCATCATTCCCTTCTCTAAATCCATATCCACCTACTACGATATCTCCATCTTCTAATTCAATAATTGATTGATTTACTTGGTATAATTGTGTACTAAAAATCATTGTACCCTCATCATCTATTTTTGTTAAAAAAGATCGCTCATCAATTAAATAATATCCGCCTCTTGAAGAAGCAACAATGTCATAAAAACCATAATTACTTCCGTCTTCGACAAAACAATTTTGCCATTGAGTTCCACCAGATTGACTCTTCTTTATGATTGAATTTGCTCTCCAGCTATTACAAAATCCTGCAGCAGTATATCCTCCATTTGGTGATTCAACTACAGAATAAAGTAATGCATCACCAACTGATTGATTCTTTTTCTTCCATATTTGTCCACCGTCCGAATTTGTTTTTACCATAAAATTATTATAAGCACCATGCTGCGTACCTGAATACCCAGCAAAAACAAGATTTCCATCAGATGTTTCAATAACAGAGTAACCTTCATTTGCATCTGAGCTTGAAAAAGTTTTACTCCAAATAAGAGATCCAGTATTACTATATTTTCTCAACAACGCTTTTGAATTCCACCCATCATCATTCCATGTTCCTGTTAAGACATAATTTCCATCTTGAGTCTCGATAACGCTTCTTCCCCAATCATTGTTTTCTTCGTTACCAAATATTTGCTCCCACTCAATTGTACCAGTGCTATTAGTCTTTACAAGAAATATGTCAGGATAGCATGCTGCAGATGTATCGCATTCATAATAGCCCGTAGCAATAAATCCGCCATCCGATGTTTGACTTGCGCTATGCAATGATGTCGCATTATTATAAACTTGATGCCATTCTTCTTGTCCATTAGAATCTGTTTTAATCAGAAGACCAACATAGCCAGCAGCTGCACCTGCTATAATAAAACCACCATCTGAGGTAGGTTCAACACTCCACCCTTCAGTAAAATATACTCCATCAGACGAATTAAATGTTCGAAGCCATTTTAGTGTAACTCCATTAAGTGTATATTCGCAACTTCCGTCATCATTAGTAGCCAAATTATTATAATTTGTTGCTAGAGTATCTGTGCATCCATTTATATTATTCCCATCACTATTTTCATCACAATAAAAAGAAATGAAAATGGGTATCATAATTATTATAATTTTTTTATTTATTGCTTTCATTCTGTTATTAACAAAATAATTAATATTCTAAAAATACAATTCTACAAATTAAGGTGTTAATTATTTTTTTATTATTGATAATAAAAAAAGATGATGTACTAAATATTATTTATAATTTTTTTGTAATTGATTGGATCTGTATCACCTTCAGTATTAATTATCAGAATAGTTGAATTCTTATTCAAATTAAATTTGTCTTTTAAGTCCTTATACTTGGTTGTTTTAGATAGTCCAATTAGCCCACCTAATCCACTTGCACCTGATTCACCTGATGTAATAGAAGGATCACCGGATACTGGATAAGCTAGTAATCTCATAGCTTCTTCAGATAATTCATCTGTAATCGACATAGACCCTGATAAACCATTTTTTAATATATCCCATGCTAAAGTTGATACAGAAGCACAATTTAAACCTGCCATAATTGTTGTTTCATTATTTTCAACAATAACTCTGTTGCCAGTTTTAATTGATTCATATAGACAGTTAGCTGAATGCGGTTCCACACTTATACATACTGGTGGATGATTCCATTGTGTTGCTATATATCCCAGAATCGAAGCAGCCCAACTTCCCACACCTGATTGAAGAAATAGTACATCAACAGTCTCTTTTCCTAATTGGTGGGTTACTTCATACATTTCCGTCCAATATCCTTTCATGATATCCAATGGAATTTCTTCAAACCCATCCCAAGCTGTATCCTGAATCAAAGACCAAAGACAGTCACCACCCTTATTGCCTTCATTTACACGCTCACTAGCCATTTCTACAGCAATATCATACGATTGGTCTATCACATGTACCTCTGCCCCCTCTTTTTCTATAGCTCTTATTCTTGCTGGAACTGTCCACTTAGGCATATAAATAACTGCCTTTCTCTTTAATTTTCTAGCAACCCATGCTACTGCTCGACCATGATTTCCATCGGTAGCTGTACAAAAAATCTTTATTTGTGGGGTTTTTTTTATTTGTCTGTGCATTGCATATGAAGCCCCTAAAGCTTTAAATGCATTAAGACCGAATCGATGGCTTTCATCTTTTAGTAAAAGATTACCTACTCCTAAATGTTTTGCTAAGCCAGGAAGTCTAACTAATGGTGTTTCTTTGTTCCCTATTGTATCATGAAAAGAGGCAATTATTTTTGGATCCCAGGTTTGGATAGAATATAAATCTTTCACTTTTTCCAAGTTAAAATATTGATTTTGTATAATATCTATTTTTTTCATTTATCAATTGATAAAAATAATTATTCCGTACCTATTGCTATTTCAAACCCGTCATCAGGTACATACCATATATCTTTTTCAAGGTCAATACCTCCGCCCATATGATCCTGAACTACTCGATCAACTATATATACGCCTACTTCCGCCATATGATCGAACGTATCAATCCCATTATTATCAAATCCATTTCTAGTTCGATGGATATTGTATCGAGGGGAAAATTGTTTACCAAAAGCCTTTTCGACTCCATCCTTACCTATCATAAAACCTAATAAGCCTCCCCATGTAGATGTGGGATTATCTGAATCCCAACCAGCTAGAGTACCAATTTTAATGGTTTCAATAATATCACCTTGACCATACAATAAGCTAACAATGCTTGCAGCATAATTTATACCAGCTGCAAAACAAGCATTACAATACAATTCTTTTGATGTAAGGCCATATCCATCCTCTTGGTTCACCTGATATTTTATATAGATATCATCCCGAACTTGCTCCCAAGCAATATTGGCTTCGTAACTATTTTTAACATAATCAAACATTTTTGCTGCATAAGAAGTATCAGGTAATCGTTTGCGTGCATAGTCTGCCATCCAGATAATATTATCTTTTATTGCTTTATTCTCATCTATATATGATGCAAGTGAATACATGATAACATAAAATTCAGAAATCCATTCTGCATCTAATTTTGCAGTTGTTCGTATTGGTAAATGAGCAAGTTTTAGTGCGATATCGGGTCGTGCAGGTGCAAAGAATCCAAAAATCTCCGTTGTTAGCTGTGCATCAATCATCTCATAATTAGGATTGTTTTGTGGAAGACTAGTCTCAGGAGGAATCATACCATCACGCATTAGATCAAAAGCAGTTTGATTTGATACCCATAAATAATTTTCTTCTTCATGTTTAATATGGGTCAACCAACCATCTCTGATTTGTTCACCAGATAAGATACTTGTTTGATTTTTATACATAAGAT